>JAIEOS010000021.1 GCA_019750295.1 Bdellovibrionales bacterium
GACGAAGCTCAAAAAATAAACGGAAAAGATCCCGATTTCCATCGTCGTGATCTTTGGGAAGCGATTGATAAAGGCCAATTCCCGGAGTGGGACTTCTTCGCGCAAATTTTCGAAGACGACGGAACCGATTCATATAAAGGGGTCGACCTGCTCGATCCTACAAAAATGATTCCGGAAGAAGCGGCGCCACTTATCCATATGGGCACATTTGTGCTGAATCGCAATCCCGACAATTTCTTTGCCGAAACCGAGCAAGTGGCTTTCCATCCAGGTCATGTTGTCCCAGGAATTGATTTTTCAAACGATCCGCTTCTTCAAGGCCGCTTGTTCTCATACACCGACACGCAGTTGTCTCGCTTGGGCGGACCTAACTTCCACGAGATCCCGATCAATCGCCCCAAATGCCCAATGCACAATAACCAGCGCGATGGCATCGGTAGACAAGACATCGTTAAGGGCCGCGTGAATTACGAGCCGAACTCCTTCCAAAAGGGCTGCCCGATGAGCAGCCCCGAGGGATTTAAAACTTATGCCCAAAAATTAACTGGAACTAAAGTAAGAGTTCGCCCCGATAGTTTTTCGGATCATTTTTCGCAGGCCACGATGTTTTTTAACAGCCAAACGGAAACCGAAAAAAACCATATCATCGAAGCCTTTAGCTTTGAGCTCTCTAAAGTCGAAACTGTAAGTATTCGCGAACAAGCCGTGAGCAATCTCCAGTATGTGGATCAGGGTATGGCCCAGAAGATCGCAGAAAACTTGGGGATGGATTTTGCCAAAGTTTCTAAATTAGGTTTACCAAAAAACACAACGTCTCCCGCTTCTAAAATAAATGTAAAACCTATTTTAAAGAGCGCGGATTCTTTAAGTGCCCTTAAATCCTTTGCCGAGCCTGTACTCGAAGGCCGAAAAGTTTGCCTCCTCGCTTTGGATGACGCTGATAAATCAGCGGTGTTAAAAGCCAAGGCGGAGCTCGAAAAGGAAAAGATCACGGTCAAAGTTGTGACCTTTACTCCAAAGAAACGCAAAGAATTGAACGCGGACGAACTGATTCAGATGGCCACATCGGTCGAATTCGACGGAATCATCACGTTCGGTAAAAAAGCTCCCGAGGATAAAAAGCAAAAAATGCTCGGAAATGGATTTATCATGGAAGCATTCCAACATCTTAAGACTCTGTCGTTTGAGTCCAACGCTACAGTAAAAGCGTTGGAAGCCGATGACAAAGTTAAAGGCGATGGAGTGCAATTCACTAAGGCAACAAAAGCCTTCTTAGAAGATCTCAGCCAGCATAAACACTGGACCCGCGAGTAGTCCGCCATCCTGAGCGAAAGCGAAGGATCTCGCTACTCAGCAACCATCAAGCGCAGAGCTCGTGGCAAAGTTTTAACCACGAGAGGCGCCTGCATATGAAAAATCTCACCATCTAGGGCCACATTGTGGGACTTTCTTTTTGTATTGATTTTCATCGATTGAATACAAAACATCTCGACGTTCTCTTCAGCATCGATTTTTCCGACAAATGTATTGTAAATGATTTTAAAGATCGAAAAACGTGAGACATGTTTAAACATCACCACGGCGAGCTTCCCTTGCTGGATGCAATCTGCAACATCAAAGGAAAGATTTCTAAGCTGAAGATCATTGTTTCCGACAAAAATCATGGGCGTCTTGATATCCATTTTTTTATCCCGTGTGGATAAGTCCACATGGAAATTTCGATGCCGGGATAACAGAGTGAGCACCGTAGATACGATGGCCACTAAACGATGGCGACCGAATCGACTCGTATGCTTTTCGCGATTAATGATCGATTTGGCGTAAAGACCCATGGAAGCATTGATCAAAAAAACTTTTCCATTCACTTCACCTAAGTGCACATGCTTTTCGCGTCCCGTGAGCGCGGTACGCAAGGCCTGCTCAGGCTCCTCCGAAATTCCGTGGCCGCGAGCAAAGTAGTTAAATGTCCCCGTAGCTACTGCTCCAAAACGGACATCTTCTGCGACCGCCACCTGGGCCGCCGAACGAATCGTACCGTCACCACCCGCCGCAATTACAATTCCATTGTCACTTTTCGCACCTTGGACTGCACGCTGAATCTCTGCATCGAAATCGACACCGTCATGACCGGCATATACCACAAGCTGATAGCCCAACTCATCGCAAAGCTTTTGCGCCAATTCCGGCACCGTAGCCCCATTCCCTTTTCCAGACTTAGTATTTGCAATCAAATGAACTCGAAAGATTTTTTCAGACATAGAACTGCAAACATAGCAGAAAATCCCAGCGATTCACGGAGACTTTCCATTGCAGCGAGTCTTATTGCAAATTTTTAATCCCGATAAAACGCATTTCTTCCTTGAGAAATATACGGCGGATCGCAACTAGACCTACCGATAGCGCACGTCAAATCACATTATCTTGCGTCCTTAATTCCAGGTATATTTAAGCTTCAACACCGTTTTGAGGTCAACTTGACGAAAAATTATCCACTCGCGCAGTGGCCAGAGCTCCTTAAGAGCCTCACTTTAAAGTTACCCGTTCGACGATCGCAAGTTTCTAATTGGGGAATTCGCCTTTTAGGTCTTAATCACCCCTTCTGTGGTCGATTCATGGGCCAGCCGATCGAAGTTCATCCAATGGAGGCGGCCTCTCGATCGGCTTATTTTCTTGGTTTTTATGAGAGAGAAACCACGGCATGGGCCTTGAATTATTTTCGAAAAGAGCAACCCAAGGTTCTCATCGATATCGGCGCTCACTTCGGATATTTTATATATCTTGCTCTCGCTGAATTAACGGAGAGTTCGATTTACGCCTTTGAGCCCGACCCAAATAATTTAGCTTGGCTTCAAAGAAATATCTCAATGATCGAAACCAGAAACCACATCCAACTCGAGCCCCTTGCCGTGAGTGATCAACCTAGCATCGTTAGATTTACGACCTCTGATAGCGAAAAGCACAATAATCTATGGGCCGGAATAAGCACCCAGGACAAATCCACTGGGAACGAAATCGAGGTCCCAGCGGTCTCGCTCGATAGCTATTGCGAGGAAAAAAAACTTAGGCACGTCGACTTGGTGATCATGGACATTGAGGGTGGAGAGGGATTTGCCGTCGACGGAATGGCAAACGGGATAAAAAATCATCTCTACAAAAATGTTTTGGTGGAATTCCACCCGGAGTTTCTTAAGGGGAAACATTCTCCCGACCGAATTATCAAAAGATTTATCGATGCGGGTTACACAGTCTCCCACTTTCAGTCTCCCTTTGGCCTCGATGGGAGGAGCGACAAAACATCAGGCTTCTATGATCTCTCTTGGAAGGAGTCGTATCTCAAAGAAGTGGATGCGAACGTTCCCTTATCGGGCTGGGAGCACGTTCTATTTTCTATTTAATCCCTTAACCCAGACTAAAGGGTTGGTTTAGTTTAGAGGCGCACATCTACTGAAAATACCGTCGTCATGATACAAATAGGTATGCAGGCAATTCGAGCATACGCAGGACTTTTTCTGCTCGTGTGTTTTTTTATTTTCGGATATCTCTTTGACCAGACTGGATTTAAAACAGCGGCGCTCGTGTCCATGTCCTGCACCCTGTTTGCAATATTTTTTACCCCCATAAAATATTCCATTTCGTTAATTATCATATTCATTTGGTTTCAGGGATTCCTAAAAATTGTTTCTAATTATCATCCGGTGATCCACGTTGGTGCAGATCTCGTCATTATCGCTCTCGTTTTTAGAGTTCTATTCTCTCGCCTGGATCATCAAAAAAATGCACCACCACTGACATGGCTTTTTGCGATTCATTTTATCTGGATTACCATTTGTTTCTTTAACCCTTACTCTCTTGGATTCGTCCCAACATTAGCTGGTGCAAAAGTTTACATCACCATGTTTCTACTTTACTTTTTTGGATATTACTTTGTGAACAATATCAACACCGTTAAAAAAATGTTCGCCTTATTTGTCACGCTGTCGGCAATTCAAACTGTATTTACCATCTATCAAGGCATCGGAGGATCGGCCACCGTGCTTTCCCTCCACCCGGGCTATCGCGCTCAACTCGATCTTTATGTTGGATACGCCTTTCGCCCCTTTGGACTCACAAATCTTGCCGGCGGACCTTCTGTCTATATTTTTTTGGTCCTCCCGTTTATTGCCTATTTCATTTTTTCTTCGAGATCGGTCATTGTAAAACTAATCAATGCGACTTTAATTCCCGCCATGGCTCTGGCTTTGTTTTACTGCCAAGTTCGGTCTGCAATTGGAAAAGGAATTATTGCACTCTTGCTCTTTGTCATCGCTGTGAGTACGAGCCAAATCGCCGTCAGCCATCTTCGTCGATTATATTACTTATTTGCTTCTGCCCTGATCACTGGCGCCTCGGTCTTTAGCCTCAACTACCTGCTCTCACAAACAAAAGATCTGAGTGATGATCAACAATTGGCTCTTGAGCGAAGTCTATCTACTTTCGATGTGCAAGCGATGTCCAAAGCGCGGAAAGGCAATCTCAATCGATTTCTTCTGTACGCTCAGGAAGTTCCCTTTGGTGCAGGTTTTTCCCGAGTGGGAGCGTCCTCCGGTGCGTTTTTAGAAGCTAATAAAGCAGATATTTACTTTCCCAAGAATCATTTCTTTTCCGATAATTTGTTTATCAATATTGTCATCGAGGCGGGAATTCCTGGAGTGATCATTATCACTGCCCTGATTCTTGGAATTATCTATCTGGGATTCCAACTTTGGCGGCGCGAGGAGCGCAGCGAACTCATTGGACCACAGATGGCCATTTTATCCTCACTTGTCGCTATCGCTATCGGCTCTTACGGAGCCGAAGGTATTCTCTACAACCCAGAAAGCTGCTTCTTTTGGCTTTTTGCAGGAGTGATGATGGCAATGCGTGAGCCTGATTTTGAGACCGAAGAAAAGTCTAACGATCTCGTTTTCGAATCACGCCCGTCGCGTTATGAGCATGGAGACTCTCAAGATGCTCAGCTTTTATCTTAAAGTCTTTGATCTCACTAAAGTTGTCCAATGCCGTCTTCATTTTTCTGAGAGCATCTTCGACAAACATTAAATTTTCGCCATTAAGGCGAGCGAACTCTTGCTCGTCTTCGCGCTTCACGGCTGTCTGCACCGGAGTTTTTAGAACGCCTTCGAGAGCATCAATGTACTTTTCAAAATCAAAGGACTGAGCGCTGTCGTTCAACAAAATATGCACTATGGATCGGCTCCTTTGGCTGTGCGGAGAGGACACTTGAGTTTGACGGATCCAATTGGAGATTTCCTCAAGCTTGAGAGCTCGATCTGAGAAATGTTTTAAAAATTCCTTTTCCTTAAGCTGTCGAGCGAGCGCCGCAGAACACGGGCAGGTGCTCGAGTACAAAAGGGAGAATCCCATCTTAAACGAAACTTGGTCTTTGATCTTTTGCGCTTCGAGATGAAATGGATAGCCCTTCCAACCTTCGTACTCGCTCAATAAAGCCTTTCGCAACATCGGTTGACGCCATGAGATTCGGATCTTTGCGCTGTCTGCTAAACCACCCTGCGATTCGATCAATGCACTTAAAGCATTTCGTACCAAATCGACGGATAAGTTTTTTTGCGAAAAAATTTCGCCAATTTTTACATAAAGGCGAGACATGTGAATGCCCTTCGCACTGGGATCTAACACATTGACGTGCACATCCACTTTGGCAAGCGTGGTTTGACCGTAGAATTGGATAGGTAATTCTATGACATCCATACCGACCCAAGTGATCGTGCTACTAATAATAGAACTGGAGTGCGAAGTTACATCTGGCATTTCGCTTTTTGCCGTTTTTTTCATCAACATTCCTCACCTCGGGCAGAGTTATGGTATAACCCTTTCTTTGAGTTTAATCAAACGAGAACTTTTTAACTGATGATATATACAATAGTGAATAATTTCGAATATTTATCGATTAACAGAATGTTTACAGTTATTTGAACTAATTTAATTTTTTGGAGTTTTTGGCGGAGTGACAAATTCCCATAAAAAAAAGGGAGCTTTTTAGGCTCCCTTTTAAAGCAACACTATTGAAATTAAGGAGAACATCAATGGCAAAATCAGTATCGCACTACAATTTTAATTTCTCAAAGCATTGGGCCAAGCATTAGGACCTCAAAGTTAAAAATAATTTCACTGATACTCGCGCTAGACCTTGGTCTCGATGAGTTCAAACCCCGCTATATCTCTCAACATTTCAGGTCTAGTATTGAGGTAAATGAGAGAAGAGCGAGGCATCATGAAACGATCATGGATTTTATTGGCGCTGATATTATCAACACCCCTGGCCTTGGCCAACGTGGTGGGCGTTGATGCACAAAATTTTAACCCGACGACAAGTGGGTTAGACTTTGTGACAGTTCACTCCTCCAAAACTCTAGCGCCCGGCGTAACTAACTTTGGTTTGTTTTTTAATTACGCGCTAAATACCCTACCCAATTACGAAGACGCCACGCAAACTAAATTCGAACCCCAAGATGCGCTCACCTCCATGGATTTAAATATGGGGATCGGATTGTTAAACAACTGGGATATAGGGATCAGCCTTCCGCAAGTTCTTAACCAAACGGTGGACGAAGACAGTACGGTATTTCGTGGACAGTTCGAACAATCGGGCCTTAATGAGATTCGACTGAACAGTAAATATCGCGTTTGGGACGGAACCACTCAGGGCCTTGCGATCATCGGCTCGGTGAACTTTTTCTTGATCGAAGATTATCCTTTCACGGGAGTAAATCCAGGACCCACTTACAATATCGAAGTGGCTTACGATAACACTTTCGGAAATTGGACCTGGGGCGTAAATGCTGGCTATCGTATTCGGGATCCAGGAGATCCCGTGGGCGGCACTCCTCCGATCCCTGTGGACCCTTTTGGAAATATGATTATTGGATCGGCCGCACTCAGCTACTACTTTGCAGATTGGGATCTCAAAGTGATTGGAGAAGTTTTTGGATCCACTCCGACTGAGGAAACGCGCTTTTCCTCGGATCGCGAAATCTCTACGGGAGAAGTCCTCCTTGGTCTTAAGTGGGACGTGCTTCATAATGTGGCCGCACACTTCGGCGCCGGAACAGAAATCTTACAGGGAACTTCTTCTCCCGATGTCCGCGTCTATGCGGGCGTGAATGTCGCCCTCGGTCCTCTCTGGGGATCGACGGAGCCTCAACTCGCCTCCTCCTATGTTCCCGACGAACTTCCGCCACAGCCCGAAGGCACCCTCGATCAAAAAACTTTTAAATACATCGACGAAGAGCAAGCCTTCCTCGCTCCTCCGCCGGCTGCGGGCGCCGAAGAAACTTTCTTGGCGAAGAACATTTTGTTTGAATTTAATGGGACTCAGGTCAATCCTGACTTTCTTCCCTACTTAAAAAATCTTGCCGATTATTTAATGAAAGGCGGAGGCTTCCAACAACTGGTGGTCTTTGGACATACTGATTCCGTGGGAAGCGATGCCTACAACTTAGATCTCAGTTTGCGGCGAGCTCAGGCGGTTAAAGAAGCGGTTGCAAGCTTTCTCCCCCCAGAGCACCAAGGCAAACTTCAGTTTGAAGGCCTCGGGGAACGTTACCCCATCGCGAGCAACAACAATTACCAAGGCCGCGCCCTTAACCGTCGCGTTGAATTTTTCATTAAACGCTAAGCGATCTTAAATACGATTTTAGGATCGATTTTTTCGTTATATGAAATCAGCCTATCAGTCGAAACTTTGTCAATGCGGTGATTGACGATCTCGCTGACGCGAGATTGATCTATATCGAGCACCTGCGCCAGTGCCACCTGCGACAAATTATTTTCGACCATGTAAATCACTAGTTTTTGGCACAAATCCCAGCGAAATTTTTCAGCCGGCGAGGAGCTTGGGCCAACCATCAGGGTACCACTTGTTCTCTTGAGTTTTTTTAGAACTTGCTTTACTTTTTTTTGAGAAGGGTATCGCATCATTCATCTCCGGTAAGCATTGATCACTCCCACATAAGACTCTTCATCATGGAGTATCCAAATTAGTTTATAGAACTTTCTGCTATACTCCATGCGGTCATTCACAAAATAATCGAAACCTTGAGCATCTCGTATGACTGGAAAAAAGATTTTTTCATGCAACTGATCTACAAGAGCCACAATGATTTCATCTGTGACTGAGCCAGAATGCTTTTTTTCGTAGTGAGGATCGATCACAATTTTATTTATGCACCGATAATTAATTCTGATCCTCACCGGAAGCACTCTTCTCGTCGATGCCATAATCGTCTCATGCCTTGCAATATATTGCAAGTTTAATTAGGTATTTTAGTTAATAAACGAAGGAGAGTGTGCAACTTTCAGATCTATTAAAAGGCAAGGTCTTGCTTCAATGAGGCCACCAAATCCAAGATTAGGACAAAAAAACTCCGAATACCCAGACAACACAAAGACACGGCATAAAAAAAGCCACGGGGTCTCCGTGGCTTTTTTTATCTTGAAACGTAGAGCTAGTAATTAGTTATTACCGTTTCCTGCTGGATCAACACCTTGTCCTTGTTGAGCTTTTAAAGTTTTGTATTGCTCAGGAGTTAAGATTTGGATGAACAAAGCTTGAAGTGGGCTGATCGCTAAACCAATCGATTGACCACTGTAAAGTCCAAGCTGAAGAGAAAGACCGTTATCAAGACCCGTGCTTAATACAACTCCGCCTTCAACTGCAACTACAGTTGCGTTCGCGCTAGCACCGATATGGTAGTCACCGAAAAGCTCGTTAGGGTTAACAAGTCCAACAACAACAGAGTGCATCGTCATGTTCACTGGAAAGCTGATTCCAAGACCGATTCCAAGGCGAGTGATCACCATTGCACCTTTTTTAACAACATCTTTTTCGCCGGGAGCTGAGCAAGTGATCGTCACGTCGCTAGCTTCTGAACCACCAGCACTGAGGATAAAACCAAATTGTGCGCCAGACATATTTTCGGCGTGAAGTTCGCACGCCCAAATTGGGCCAGCTACTTTTGCTTGAGCCGCTGCACTGACTAATACCGCTGATAAAAACAATAAAACCTTTTTCATATATTCTCCCTTTATTAAAAGCCTCTTGGGCTTTGTTATGTTGTGCTTAAGAGAAATAGTCTAGACAAACTGGGAGCGATAGATTTATTTTATAAAATAATAAAGGATAATTAACTTTTTTATTAAATTTGATATGATACAAAACTACACAAACTACGTAACCTATCTCAACCACTGGATTAAATCGAATCCCGGTGGCGGGCATGGGGTTCGTAAAAAAATCGCCGAAGTCCTTAGAATGCAAACCAGTTATCTCAGCCAAGTGCTTTCCGGCACGGTCACGCTCAAAGAGGAGTACGTCATTCCCCTAGCGCGGTATTTAAACCTAGATCCTCTGGAGTCCGACTACTTTATGGCGCTTGTCGGTATGGAGCGCGCAAGCTCGGTCGAACTTCGCAGATACTATAAGGAAATTACCGAGCGACTGCGCTCAAAACTCCAACAAGCAGCTCTCAAAGGATCGTCCACCGAGGTCAGAGCCGGCGAGGATATTAGCGAATACTATTCGTCGTGGCATTATAGTGCGATCCATATGATGAGCCTCACCCGGCCGATCTCCGCCGATTATGTTCTGACACAGATTAAAATTTCTAAATCTAAAGTGGATCGCATTTTGAAATTTCTTCTGGCGAATGGCTTTGTCACCTATGAAAAAGGTTTATACAAATACACCCAAAAGAGCATTCACTTGGAACGGAATCACAAATGGGTGCACCAACATCATATCAATTGGCGACTCAAAGCCATCGACCAAATGCAGCTGGATACTGACAAAAACCTGCACTACACGTCGGTGGCCGTGTGTACGGCGAAAGATGCGGAAGTGATAAAAAATAGACTGCACGAGACCATTCGCGAGATTCGAAGAACCATCTCCGAAGCTCAGGACGAGGCTGTTTACGCTTACAGTATCGATTTTTATCCTCTTTTTGCAGAGGATTAATTCGTTCCGAGAAGAAACTGTTGCAGTTGAATGATGTGAGTATGTACAGCGGCAAAGGCTTGATTTTTTTCAGCCCCACAAAATGTCTGCTTAAACTTATTTGTATCGAGAATAAAAGATTCGATGAGATTCAACAAATAAACCACTTCCTCTTCCAGCTGATCTCCTTTGGAAACGGCCGCTTGAACTCCGATGGGATAATTAATCAGATTTTCGTAGAGGCGAGCTAAATTCTTATCGGAAAAGATTTGTACAAAGTTACTGACACTGCACCACTTTTCGGAATTGATTTCCACTTTATTTAAAATATCAAAGAAACGAACCTGATGAATGGAGGAGGCTTGCTCCTCATCAAAGTGCCAGGAGAACATTTTTTGTAAAGTGATGCACTCATCCTCTGAAAACTCGTACATGTGACCAATTTCATGAAGAAATAAAGCCATAATCTGATTCTGAAAGTGATCCACACCCAAATCGCTCAGCTTAGCGACATCAAAACACAGGACAGACCCATCCTGATTCGTCATAAACGACGCATGGGTGTGCGCTGGCAATTGATGAATCTTTGCGCAATCACCATAGACCCATTTCACACTCTTAAGTTTTTCGCGCAATGGGTATAAGTTGATTTGCTGGTAGATCGAGAACGAATCGTTTCCCACCACGGAAAGCTCATTAGAGGTGATTTTGCTATAGAACGAACGAAAAACTCCAAAGGGATCTTGCGCTCCCCCGCTTGAAAATTTCTCTTTATAAAACTGACTATTCCCGGGCTTTAACGGGAGCTCGCTTAATCGTCGAAATGAACGATAGAACATCAATCGCAATTTAGGATCAGATTCAGCTTCGCTAGTAAACGTCTTCTGAATATCATCAAGGTAAGCTTGCACGACTTGGGGATTGGCTTTTAGCGGTGAACCGCCGCCTCCACTGGACTCTCCTCCACCGTGAACGATACCGGACGGAGCGCCTGTGTTTTCATCAGATGAACACCCCACTAACAAACCCAAAACTAAAATGAAAAATAATTTCCCCAACATGGCGGCCAATGTAACAGAAACTTTGAGAAGAGCAATAGGCTCGCCAAAACTAATTCGAAATTGCCCCAAGCTTTTCGATTAAGTACTTTATTTCACAGGATTAATTTTAGACTGTGTAGAAAATAAAAAAGGCGCTGGGGAGCGCCTTCTTTATTGAGCTTGTCATTTTCTCAAAATTTATCTGCGATTACAGTAGTTGATGCGAATCTTAGAGTTCGGTTCGCAACCATCAATATAGATGTAACCATCGCGAACACGGTGCTGCACTTGGCGACCGTCAACATATACGCGAGTTCTGGTCATATCTAACTGATTGAAAGGAACGTTACGGCCATCGCGAGAAATTCTATAACGAGCTTCATCAAGGTTACCGCGAGTGTTCGTTAACTGAGCCAGTCTTTCAGCCGCGCTCGAGTAAGACATCTGTCCACCAGCGATCGCACCTAAGTCTAACGCTACACCTTGAGTTTGTTGGATCAATTCTAACATTCCGTGACCAACACCGTTATCGCCATCGCGTGGAACTTGTGTCTCACCTGTGTAGATATATCCGCTCACAAACACGGGCTTGTTCTGAGCAATGCGAGCTAACTTCGCCTTCACATCGGCGATGAAATCTTGACCAAAACAATGGTCACGATAAGCCGTCTTCTCAGAAACTGTAGCGTTGGCCGAAGGAGAGCAAATGTCATTCTCGTCGCCCATAAAGATCACGCCAAAAGCATTGTTATCTCCGAAAGCGCCGGCGCTCTTCGCCCATTCTAAACGCTCAGGATTTAAAGCAGCAGCCAGGTTATACATTAAGAGTTCTCCACCGTCAGATACGCCTGGAGAATTGTCTGTTCTCATCCCCATGACTTTCTCAACAAGGATGTCGGCCTGACGAGCGATTTGCTCTTGGCTCATGCGAGGAAGGAATTTTACGGTGTGAGGCTCGTTGCTCACTCTGTAGAAAAAGTTGTCCATGCGGTTCTGGAAAGTCACGGAGTCGCGGCTATGGCGAGAGTGTCCAGAGATCACAGAGAACGTTACAGGAATTCGGCGAGCAATCGCGCCCATATAATCATTGATTAACGCGCGAAGAGCTGCTGGTTTTTCGATCGGGAAAGATTTAGATCCATCCACAACTAACCAGATGTTCACGCCGCGAGTTCCGTAGTCAGGAACATACTGCGAGTGATCATAAGTGATTTCATGGCAAGGCTCTTCAGCCACCACTGGAGGGCGTTGAACCGGGCGAGGCTGAGGAATCGGAGCTGGTGGAGGAAGAGGACGAACCACATCGACGGGAGGATGAGCCGGTGGCACATTCACAATCGGTGGAGGTGGAAGAGGACGAGGTGCCGGAGCAGGAGGTCGCACATCAACGATCGTCGTTGTCGGCGGAGGATTCACAATCACAGGGCGAGGAGGAGGAAGCGGAGCCACGATGACTTCGCAAGGGTTACCGCCGCAACCCGTGTTGATGGGTTGTGATGGCACTACCGAAATCGGTGGTGGAGGTGGCAATGGACGAACCGGCTCATTGGGATAAATGGGCTGATTCGGAAATTGCGGACCCGGCTGTTGAGGGTACGGTTGCCTCTGTTGATAGACAGGTGCTGGGTTATTCTTCACCGCACTAAACTTTGATTTCGAGCACGCAAAAAGAAATGGCGTAACTACTAAAATCATTAGCGCGTTGGACGGTTTAAAGTTTTTCGGCATGACAAGCCTCCTATTTTTACAAGCAACTGCATTACAAAAGGTGTTCCAAAAAGAGATCAATCGTAAACTATTGAAATTACTTGGATTACTTATTGTTGGAACGAGCCTTGGCCGTGATTTGTCAGCACCCCTGGCAGTGGCTAACGTTTTTCGTCAGGCCAAGTAGATTTTACCGGGGGTATTGAATGTGACAAATCTTGAAGTATCTTACGAAAAAGGGTCACGGTTTAAGGGGTTTATTTGTTTCAGGGGTTATTACTTTCAATTGTTTTATTGAGCGTTCGAATCGCTTTCGCGGCGTCGCTGTGCCAGGATTTTTTCCTTAAGGAAGCTCCAGAGCCCTCCTTTACCGTGGAAGATCATCGCCTTCGATGGGCTCAAGAAAAGACCGCCGACGGATTACTCCCCATAGGATTTGGCAATTCGGGCAATGTCTATATCTATAGAGAAAGCTCGGGTGAGCTGAAGATTGCTAAAATCTATCACGCCGACCGTGCCCATCTCCTCGATCGAGACACAAGAGGTCTCCGTTTTGTAAAACAGCTCTTCGACACCGATCGCAGTCACTTCTCAAACCTTAAAGTCGTTTCTCCAGAAATTATAGAAAACTTTAATGGTGTTAAGGGAAATCGAGCCATGAGCACCCCGTATGTCGAAGGAATTAATCTCCATAAGTTATTGATCTCGGATGACTACCCAAAGTCTCTGCGCCTAAAAGCGACGGAGCTCTACCAAGCGTTAACTCTCGAGTTGATCAACGATATGCACATCAGGAACATCCGCTTTGAAGTCACTCCCGAGCGACCCGTTTATTTTATAGATAAGATGATCGATGGTTTAAGCATTTTGCGCATCGAGAGCGATCCACCGCTTCTGATCAAAACCGATAACTTAATTTATAATCCCGCAGATAATACATTAACTTTGGTAGATCCGTACTAGAGACGACGGTAGAGGCGGCCGATAGAACCGCTACTTAAGACACTGCAGATATTTTTGAACAGTCACTTGCCAGCCAAAATCTAAAGCATCGCAAACCAGTGCATGCCCAATAGAGACCTCTTTAAGAAAAGGAATGGCGCGAGCGAAAGTCGATAAGTTGTGTAAATTGAGATCGTGTCCCGCATTCACATCAAGCCCCATAGTTTGAGCCAGCTCGGCACACTGCTGATAGATTTTTAGAACTTCATTCTGCTGAGGAGTGCCAAAGGCCTCACAATAGGCCTCGGTGTAGAGTTCAATGCGATCCACACCCATGTCCCGCATTTCAATGAGCTCTTGAGTGGTGATCGTATAAGGATCCACAAAAAGCGAAACACGAATCCCGCGCTCTTTAAGGAGTGGAACTGCAGTCTGCAGAACTTTTTCATTCCCTTTCATTCTCCACCCCGCATTGGAAGTGATCACATGAGGAGAATCCGGGACCAAAGTACACTGCGCTGGCAAAATATCTGTCACCTTAATCAAAAACTCATTGGAGGGATAACCTTCGATATTGAGCTCCACAGAGATATGAGCCTTAAGCGCCTCGACATCCGTCCAACGCACATGACGCTCATCCGGCCGCGGATGAACCGTAATCCCCTGCCCCCCATAACTAATAATCTTTAAAGCCGCCTGCAAAACATCAGGCAAATGCTTCCCGCGAGCATTCCGCAAGGTCGCCACTTTATTCACATTTACGCTTAGGATGGCCATGGACCCTAATATATTCTTACAAGTCCATGAAGTGAAGCTAATTATCAAAAATATGTCTCACTTTTGATACACTCTTAAGATCAAATATCGAACTATCCAACAACCAGATGAACTCGACTAAAGTTCAAATTGCAATGCTATTAGCTATCATCATAAAGCAAAACTATCACTTATACCGACAAGCGTAATTATGCAGACTGCAAAGAAATTGAAGCCTTTAATGCCTGATATCCAAAATCGAGAGATCAAGCGACTCGAGATACGCCGAGGGGACGGACTTGAGGCTAATGCAAAAATAAATGAAAACTCGTCATATAAAGTCTCAATTTTCGATCTTAATCCCTTTGGAGCATGTATTAGTATTAATCCTGAAATGGCGGCAAGCCTAACAAAAGACGAAAAAATAGAAATAACAATACTACTCCCAGACAAATTATCGATCACTTATTTAGCAATTATAAAATGGATACGAACAGAAAAAAATAGTATCAAAGCAGGATTAGAATTTATCGAACAGTTTGAACCATATCCTTCGTCTATTCCCATCGCAGAGGAATCGTATTTTTTCAAAGTCCCTGAAGATTTTCAGATCACAGCGTTTTATTACAAACACTACATGTTCTTAGAGAGAGGAACCGCGAAAATAACGGGAATCTCAGAAAAAATGTGGAAAGTTGAATTGCGTGATTCTGAATCAATAATTTACAAATCTCAAATTATTAAACTTTGGTTTTTAGGATTCGAAAAACCCGTCGATGCCGAAGTTATTTCCATAGACAAGACAGAAAATTCGAAGGTTGAATTGCAGTGTTTAATTAGAGAAATACCCGGAGATATTTCATTATGGATTTCAAAACAATTAATTTTCGTTTGCGAACTGAGTCCACTGGATATCAGAAAGCTTGGGTTCAACATAAGCAAAGTAAGCAATGGGTTCAGATTCAGATTTGTAAAGACACAAAATGAGTACGAGGAGGTACTTAAGTTAAGGTTTAAAGCATATTTATACGCAGGCAAGGTGGATGCTTCTAAGTCTTATATCGACATGGTGGCGCCACTAGATGATAAAAGTAGAATCTTAGTCTGTTATCACGGCACAAGAGTTGTCGCATCCGTATCAATATCTTTTCCTTCCAGTGAACAAGACATACTGGATACGGAGCGAGCATTTCCCAATGGTTACCCTTCGCCCATTCCTAGCAAAAAAACAGTAGTTGAAATTGCACGACTCTGTACTGATCCAGAGTACAGACGAACAGACTTACTAAATAGAGTTTTTGAGTATACCTACAAAGCGACGATATGTGGGGACCGAGAATACATAATTACATCGACAGATAAAAAATTATGGGCATTATATAAAAAGCTAGGCTTCAAAAAGACTGGGATGAAATACCTTCACCCTTACCTTTCTGGAATTGAGCATGACATAATTATAGGACGGCGAGGTCAACCGGATTTCGCAGAACATATCTCACCATTGGCATGGAATTACTTATGGCGAGACATGAATGACTTTATGACAAAACGCGGCTTTATAACGTTGTCACTCCTGCAGCGTGTAAGAATAAATATCTACAAGTTCATCGGCAAACTTCTCAGAATTCAAATGGATAGGGAATATTAAATACTGAAGTTTTTTTCTCCATTTTCAAAAGCCGCCTCAAGTAACCGATTATGAAGAATCATCACATCATAAAGACAATCTTTGAATATTTTTAGTTCAGCGTCCGTATCTATTATCGTATCCATATACGTTTTCATCAATTTTAGATGGCCGGCATCCACGGTCGAATGCTCTTCCAAAAAAGTAAGCGCAGCAGAGGGCACTCCTTTTGTTTTTAGCATAGACATAATTGCTGGCCCATTCTGCATTGGGGTGAACTCGAGATGAAACAGGTACGCTAAATAACTTGCAGCCCCAAAACGTTGAATATTATAAACAGCGTTCGCGAAAAACGCCGATGTTTCTGGTAGAGGTCGACTATTTATAATATTATTTTGATCCACACCCAGAGTCTGAAGATCTGAAAGAGCTAAAGAATCGTGCCCGATCTCGGACATGGCATGCTGGAAGAACTTCTTAATTGTTTCTCGAGGCCGCCCCTTCACATACAGTGAGCAGTATCCCTGAAGTTGTGGATTCAAACCGGCATTATGGTAGGTTTCGATTAAAAATCCTTTATAGTGCGGAAGCCCCAAATCACCAGATGATAAACGCTTGGACCAAGGTCTAGTGCTCAAGCTTAGCGTTACGTCTTTCCAGATATTACCTGCTTGATCAAAAGTAGACATCGTACCTCCGAATATTTAATTAGAATGAACCAATAATTGATTCCATTCAATTGCTCAGAGGAGCCCTGGACGTAAGTCATCGGTTAAGAATTATACCAATGATGACGAAAGGTTATAAGGTGAACCATGAGCTTAGATTACAATCTAACTAAACAACATTTTAACGTTAAAATATACAAGTCGTATTTACAGTATATTGAAAAGCGATATCCAGAAATAAACTTATCGAATGTCTGTGAAAAAGCAGGCGTTCCTATAGATTATTTACTTAAATCTGATGGCTGGGTATCTATTGAATTTAACAACAGATTCATGACCGAACTCAAATCACACATTCAGGACCCAAATTTCGAACAGCGTGTGGGGGAATCTTCATTTTCAAAAGAAATTATGGGTCCAATCTATTTTCTAATGAAGAATGTGATTTCTCTAGAGGAAATATTTAATAATATTTGGAAGTTCCCGAAATATTTTAATAAGGTTACCAGCTTTACGGCCATTAAAAGAAACAAAGGAACAGTTGTGATATCTATTAAAGGTGTCACTCAAGACTTGAATTTACAAGAAATTGAAATTCTTAAAAAAAGTATGCCTGATATCATAAATAACTCACTGGGATTTTATTATGGATTTGCAAAGGCGAAAAAGTTTTCAGCAGTTGCGATTTCAACCACCCAAATCAATGATCTCGAGTACCAGATAAAAATTCGATACCCTATTGAGAAGATTGGATTGATTAGAGAGCTAGCGACTTTATTTTTCGTATCTTGCTTCGCCGGTATATTTACTAGCTTTCTAACATCAAACGTATACGAACTTGCAGCATATAGCATTTTACCCGCACTTATAATGAAATGCTACTTGGTTATAAGACAAAATAAATTCATGGTAGAAGCAATAAATGAATCGGAGAAAACACTTAATAATTTAGACAAGCAGTACAAAACACTCGTAGATACAAAACTGGTTTTACAGCGAAAATTAAGCGAAGCGAAAGCACTCAATCAGCTTACCAATACTCTCATCCAAACATCGAGTGAAAGCCAGATTTTACAAAGTGCGGCTGAAAATTTAACATCGGTTTTAGACTTTGATAGAGTTCTCATAATGATTAGCGATAAGGCGAATAAATATTTGGAAGTTCGCGCGGTCAGCGTATCAGACAATTCGCTTGTTGAGAAATTTAAAAATTTTAAACTTCCTATTGATATCGAAAGCAATGATAAAACAAAGGTTTCAAATATCTATAAATTCGGATCTCCGATTCTGATTTCTGATGTAAAAAAACATATATCAACACTGGGCGAGGAGTCCAGAATGTTATTACAACAAACCGGATCTAAATCTTTTGTTGGCGTCCCTATTCAATCGGCCACAAACAACCACGGAGTGATCCTAGCAGACACATTCTACACAGAGAGGGAAATTACTAACGATGATCTTGATATCCTCGCTCTTGCCGGTAGACAAATCGCAATAACGCTCGAGAAACAAAAGGCGCAAGCGGAAGTAGTGATGGCGTACGACGACCTCAACAAGCTAGCAAAATCCTATAGTAGATTTGTGCCTTTCAAGATTTTAAATCTGTTAGGATTCGAAAGCGTCTTAGACATCGATTTAAAATCCGGCAAAGAAGTTAATATGGCAATAGTATTCTGCGACATAAGAGGATTTACTTCGTTGTCTGAAACGATGGAACCATCAGAATCAATGGATTTTTTAAATTCTTATTTTTCAAGCTTGGCGCCTATCTTTGAAAGAAATAAAGGAATAATCGATAAATTTATGGGTGATGGGATAATGGCATTGTTCCTTGATACGAACGATGCAATCAACGCTGTATCTGAATTCCAAGGCGCCTTAGAGCTTTATAATCTAAAGCGTAAAAAATCTGACGAGCAATTGAGTATAAAAACGGGAATGGGAATCCATTTCGGAAAAGTTCTGCTAGGGGCTGTTGGTTACGAGGACAGGATGTCCATAAGCGTAGTCTCTGACGCCGTAAATCTGACCTCTAGGCTGGATGGCCTGACAAAAAAGTTTGGCATTGACATAGTCTGTTCCCAAGATGCTTTCAATCTTGCAAATGACAAAAGCAATTTTCGATTAATAGCCGAACTAGCTGTAGACGGCAGGAGAGGCCTTACGAGCGTTTATGAATATTTTGGACATGAGAATTGTGATACAAGGAGGATGAAGCAGTCTAACAAAGAAATAATTGAAAGGTTCATTCGAAACAAGCTAATCTCGCTAGACTCCGCTACAAACTTACATGAAGAGGATCCCGTACTACGATACTATTTTAACAAAAACTTCTCCCGGGCCGCCTAGCCTTTCTTCTTTAAAGAAAACTCGCAATAAAATCCCCGACCAGAGCCTTTAAAGTTTATCTTTCCGCCCCAAGACTCAACTTTTCTTTTTATAGAACTCAAGCCTGTTCCCGTGCCATTACTCGAGAAACCCCGATATCCCAACATATCTAGATTTTGGAATTGGCCACTTCCGTCATCCTTATAGGTTACCCTCATTCTTTCTAGCTCAGAATCAGCATCTATGACTATTTCAATTTTTTTTAATCCTACAGAGTGCTTCAATGAGTTATTAATTAGTTCGTTAAAAATAGAAAGATAATCTACATCGTTACAGAAGATTTGATTTTCGTTACTCCCATTAATTGTCAAAATAGAAAAATTCACATTTTTATAAATACTTACAAAATTGTCTACCTGAGATTCAAGTTTCATATTTAGAACATTTACTGCAAACCAATCTATCGAATCCGTATGCACTTCTAGTTTTGATAAGACAAAGTTTAATTGACTTAAAATTCTAGTAATCACAGCTCTAATTTTGTCTTCCGGAAGCGCAACTGCAAAACTCAAGCTCGTCACCGGAGATTTTATGTCGTGCAATATCTCTCTGTACTTCTCCTTCTGAAAATATAGATTTTTAGCAATTTCGACCTCAGCATTAAGACGAAATGCAACGTCCTGCATTTGAAAAATAATTGCGTTAACCTCACGCACTATTTTTCTGAATTTAAATGTAGAAATACAAATGACAAGAAGAGCCATTACAGACACACCTGTGCGATGCACATATGAGAGATAAGAAGTCATAAATCCAAAATAAAGGATCAGTGACAAAATAAACTTATCCAACATCGTACTTGGATTTAATTTTATATCTCTAATAATTAAATAAGTGAGCAAGACTAATGCTGGCAACACCGGTAAGTAAATCAATGATTGCATTAAATTTCTATAATCAATAGCCAAGTATGCAGAAACATATAGCACTACCAGAACTACATACTTTAAATAGTTTTGCTTGGGTTTTATCAGATAAGCAAAGAAGAATACTATCCCGCCCCAGAGTCCCATGACAACAGACGCGTGGCAGTACTCAATACTTGCGCCACCGAAAATTTCACTTGTTGCCATCAACATCACCCCCATAAAAAGGAGATCCTCTAGGACATAACTTATAACCTCCTCAAGTGGCAGTAATCGATAGATAATCGTCAACCCTACTATACCCAAGAACAAGCATGCAGACGCAGACAGTACGTAAAGATACTTAGGAAAAAAATAATAAAATGGTAATTTCTCAATGGATCTGGGATACGAATGAAGTACTGCAAAATATTTTAAATAAGAATAGAAATTAATTTTTAGAACCTTCACCTCTGATAATTTTTTACAACTTATATTCACATCGAGAAACATTGATCCTATTTGCCATCTTTTTTTTAATGAATTAGTTTCGATCAGCCGCGAATCCCCGTACAATTCGTACACTCCCATGTAGGGGTTATTTAGCACTACAGTTTGACCAGGATTATTCTTACAGTGCTGGCCTAAATTATGGCTTTGGATAGACATCCAATAAGTCTTATCAGGCAGCTCGGTCCAAGGTTGAACGATTTGCCAGTCAGGGTTGGGGTCTTTGGGAATGTCGGGGGTGCCGACGATTTGGGAGAGCAAAAGCAGTGCGGAAAATGCCAGTTGATCGAGGTACTCTAGCACTTCCCGCCCCTTTTACTTTTTCTCAGGCGTCGGAGATGGCTTTGCAGAGGGAGCCGAGGTGGGAGCTGGAGCTGCGGCCTTCGGTGCAGGAGTCGCTGCGGGAGTGGCGGACTTTATCGCTGGAGCAGCACTGTTCACTTCGATTTTGTTGTCTGGACTTTTGGGAACTGGACCTGGAGTGGGATTTGGAATGCGGCCCCCAGGGAGAGCGGCTGTGTTGATAAAATCTTTGCAAGCAGGGCTGAGTAAATCTTTGTTTTTCTGCAAACACGCGAAACGATCGCGACGAGCTTTAATGTCTTTGCAGTAGAGCTGGCGATCCGCTTTGCAAACAGCACCGGGACCATTGCCCCCGCCTTTACCCTTCCCCTTTTTACCTTTTTTACCTTCGCCTTTAGCGCCTTTTTTTCCATTATTATTTTTTTGCCCTTGAGCTTCGGATGTTGCGGCAGGTGCGCTGCTGGCCGCCGCCGGTTTTGCAGCCGGGGTCGAATCTGGAGTGGCAGTTTGCCCAGCGGCCAATCTTGGCAAAATAACCAAAGCGCTGACAGCTAATGTTGACAATAAACGATGACAGAACAAACTCATGGGGCCTCCAGAATATTTAGTATCCATAAATATTTCCACTCAAGAATCCCGCTGGGTCAATGAAATTGCGCTTTAGCTCTTCATCGCCTTGAAGGCTGCGGCATAGAGCATGATCTGCTTTACCATCGACATCAACCCATTGGCTCGACTCGGCGACAAGTGGGAGCGAAAGCCCAACTCTTCGATAAATGTGGGTGGGGAGCTTAAAATATCATCAGGCTCTGCTTCAGAATAAACTTTAAGTAGGATCGCCACCAACCCTTTCACGATCATCGCATCGCTATCGGCAAAGAGTTTCACCTGACCCTTCTCATCCAACTGCGCGTGCAGCCACACCTGCGATTGACAACCTTTGACTAAAAATTTTTCGTCGTAATAATCTGAGGGAAGCTGCGGGAGAGCCTTACCGATCTCAATCACTTTTTTGTATCGCTCTTCCCAATTTTGGAGTTTCGAGAACTCCTCGACCAATTTCTGCTGGCGCTGTTTGATTTGTGTCATGCCCATGAGGTACCAGGTTCTTTTTGCAGATGCGATACCCAATCGATTAGGTCGACTTTTTACACGTCGCTTCCGCAAAAGGTACCGGGTACCTTTGGGTGAGTAATTCCTGATGGAGATTGCGGCCGAAGTCGCCGATGATTTCGTTGGCCTCGGCTTCGCCGACACGTTTAACGTGCTCCCAGGCGGCACGGTAAAAGCCCCTGGCCTCGTCCCAGCTTTTAAATCTGAAGTCTTCGAGCTCCTTAAGCTTTACTTTAACGTCTGAGGAATTATCCAGGTAATGCTTGATCATTTGCACTTCATCGATGGTGTAACCTCGAGTGAAGAGAAAATCTTCGATCAAACTCCACTCCAAATGCCAGATGTAATCTTTGAATTTTTTCCAATAGTCCATCCCACTCTGCGCGTAAGTGCTCTTACAGAAGAACGAACGACAGACACTTGGCCGCGCCGGCCAGATCTCGCACCCTCGGTGATCGGTATTAAAAAACGTACAGAGCAGATTCGCATCGCTCCCGAAGCCCCAGCCTCCCTTGCTCATAAACTTTTTCCGATAATTGGCATTTGGAGCAGCTCCAACAATCAAGAGATCCCACTGTTCAAACCAGTTTTCCTTTAAAAGATGAAGACTGTCGGCATAGCCCACGAGGAAGTTCGAAAAAAAAGGACGATATGTGCAGCACTTAAAATCAATGGAGCACGCGGAACAGTCCACCGCCTTTTCCTTGAGCATCAATTGCTTTTGCACGTCGAAGTAAAAATGCATTCTAATGACCACTTATAATGCTAAGTTATGACTTTTTTCACAACGCAGCTAGTTATTGGTAGAATTTTCACACTGCCTGGGGTGAATTGCACTCAGCTCATGGTCGAGCGCTTCACTACAAGGACCGTAATCAATTGGGGTAACTTGGGGGGATCGTCGTGAAAAACTCGTCGAAACAGATATCTGTTCTGTTATCATTTTTATTCATCATCAACTCTGCATTCGCAGCAACAAGTGGAAACGGGTACATCGTTAAACTCAAAAAGGGTGCGAACACCTTCATTTACGAGACCGAAAATAACGTTAAACTGAAAGCTCTTGCCCCGAATGGTCTTTACCTCGCCCAGCCCAAAGCGGGCTCCGAAGTTTCGGCGCAGTCAGTGGTTAAAGCTCGCGGCAACAAGAATGTCAGCCTCGCTCAACCGAACCACACTGTCACCATTCGCAAAGGAATTCCCAACGACAAAGACTTTGCAAGACAATGGAACTACGATCTGAACGAAAGCACTTTTGGCGTCAATGCGATAGCCGCTTGGGATGAGTTTGGACACAAAGGTCAAATCCCTTACGGAGATGATATCGTTATAGCGGTGGTGGATGGTGGCTTTGACCCCAAACACGGGGACCTCATTGGCAACATGTGGATCAATAAGGGAGAAATCGCAGGAAACAATATCGATGACGATGGTAACGGTTACGTCGATGACATCAACGGTTGGGATATCGAATCCAACTCCGGCGAAATCCAAATGGACTCTCACGGAACTCACGTTGCCGGAATTATGGGAGCTCAGGGCGACAACACTATTAACGGCGCCGGCATTCACTGGAACGTCAAAATCATGTACGTGAGTGCAGGCTGGGGACTTGGTGACACTGCAACGACAATGAGCGCTTATGGTTATATCTTAAAACAAAAACAAATCTGGCTTGAAAGTGACGGCAAAAAAGGCGCCAACGTTGTCGCCATCAATTCAAGCTTTGGTATCGATCGCGCCGACTGTAACTCTAGCGAATACATCGCTTGGAATGACATGTTCAACGAGCTCGGCAAAGCGGGAATCCTCTCCGTCGCTGCCACGGCAAACTCGGCTTGGGATGTGGATGTGGTCGGTGACGTGCCCACAGCTTGTAACAGCCCTTATGTGATTTCTGTGACCAATACCGACATCGCGGGAAATCGTAATGACGCCGGCTTCGGAAAAACAACGATCGACCTTGCAGCTCCTGGCGAAAATATCTTTTCGACTCTTCCCGATAATGACTTTGGCTCTATGAGCGGAACATCGATGGCAACGCCGCATGTGACTGGATCTGTTGGATTCCTTTACAGCGTCGCGAGTGTGGCCTTTATCGATCGCTCGCTGGCGAGCCCCGGTGAAGCCGCTCTCGAATTAAAAGAGGCTTTACTGAGCACTGTCACAGCTCGTCCCGATCTTAAAAACGAGACGGTCTCTGGAGGAATCTTGAATCTGGCCGCTGCCAGCCGCGTCTTGGCCACGTACGCCCCTCGCTGTAACTAAAATTTTTCAGATAAGATGTAAGAATCACTCAAGGCACCAGGAATGGTGCCTTTTTCTTTTGCAAAGAACCGCACTGCTCACTCGTAGACTCATTTGCCCTTTTATGATTAATTCTTCGGGTTTTCATATCAAGGAGTATTCATGAAGTTCATTTTAACGGCATTACTTTGTATTCCATTATTCGCTGAGGCAGTGGCTGCGGATAAAGAACTCACCCGCGAAACACTCATCAAAGGATCCACAGTCCCGGAAAAACGAGAGTTCCCTTTGAGCACAAAAATCAGTGCTTGCGAAAATTTTCACGACTACGTTTGCAAAGAAGTTGAGACCAAATTTAAACTTCCTGCGGATCGTTCGCGATGGAATTTTTCTTTTACCGATATCTACGAGCGATTACTTTACGCCAAAAAGCAGTTTTTTAAGAACATCACCCACTTCAATCCCAAAACCAACAGCGGCCAACAGATCAAGGACACCTACTTGGCCTGCATGGACGAAAAAACATCCAAGTCCGAAGAAAAATCTCGGGTCGAATCCGAAAAGAAACTCATCGAAAGTTTAAAAACTTGGCAGGATCTTGCCGATCTTTCGCAAAAGCGACTGGATGGTGGGGATACAAGTTTTGTTCAGTTTTTTATCGAAGCCAATAGCCAAAATCCACTGCGCAATGACGCCTTCTTAATTGCAGATGCGCGAAGCCTTCCGGAGCGCAGCTATTATGAAAAGAAAGACGTCATGGCTGACTTCGAGAAATACTTAGTCGATTTCTTTAAGACTATTAAAATGGATAAGCCTGAGCAACGTGCAAAATGGGTGATCGAATTTGAAACCGCCCTTGCGCAAAAGTATCCCCTTCCCAAGGAAGTTCGCGAACGCTTTACAGAAAAACGCACCATCGACAAAAAAGAATTTCTTAAAAAATATCCAAATCTCAAACTCGAGCGTTTCATGGCCCGACTCAACGAAAAGTCTGAACTTCGCGATTTTGTTCCCGAGTCGGCCGAATTTATTAATAATGCACTAGCGACGATGCCCCTCGATCAGTTGAAGTCCGTGTATATTTATAACTCTCTTGATAATTATCTCGATGACGCCTACCCGGCTCATTTTGCAAAAGGTTTTGAGTTTCGCAAAAAACATCTCGGCGGGCCAGCAAAGCGCCCCGATCGCCAAGAGCGCTGTACGAAGCTAGCCATGGGCTACTTTGGAATGGAGCTAGATCAAGAGCTCATGCCGATTCTCTTCCCGAATTTTCCCGAAGAGCGCGTCGTTGCTATCGGCGAAAACATGCGAAAAACCATCGTCAAAGGTTTAAAGGAAAACACTTGGCTGACTCGAACCGCTCGCAAAGAGGCGATTAAAAAAATTGAAAATGCAAAACTCTTTTTAGTCAAACCGCAAAAAGAGGCGGACTGGGATTTAATGCCTGTAAAGAGTTACAGCGATAAAAATCGATATGCGAACAGCAGACTTTACTCCAAGACCCGCACTGAAAAATATATTGATGAGCTTAAAGGTGATCGTCTGCAGTCTCGCTGGGACATGAATCCGCTTGAGGTCAACGCGTACTACAATCCTCCGGATAACAAATTTGTTCTCCTCCAAGGTATTCTTCAGTACCCCTTCTTCGACCCAGAATCGAGCGATATCGAAAACATCGCGGCTATCGGCACAGTCATCGGTCACGAACTCGGCCACGGCATCGATGACGAAGGGTCTAAGTTTGATTACGAAGGCAAAGTTCGCACTTGGATGTCGACGAAAGATCTCAACGCTTTTAAAGAGCGCGGAAATGTGTTCGTGGCTCAGTTTGATAAGATTGGTCATGATGGAAAGCTCACCCTTGGAGAAAACATTGGAGATCACGTCGGTCTGACATTTGCCTACAACACGGCTTTTCCGGATGAAGCCAAAGCCTCTGTCGATGACAAAAAGAAATTCTTCGTCGCTTACGCACGCATGTGGTGCAACGTAGCGACTCCCTCTTACGAGCAGATGCAGTTAAAAACCAATCCTCACTCCCTCGGTCGTGAGCGCATCAATCAGCAAGTGATTCACCAAAAGGGGTTTTACGATGCTTTCAGCTGCAAAGCCGGGGACAAAATGTTTTTAGATGCAAAAGAACGCGTTCGCGTTTGGTAGCGTTCAACTTACGGCAGGCTTGAACTTGCCGATGAGGGCAAAAAAAAGAGGCTAACTTGCGTTAGCCTCTCAAAAAAGGAGAGTTACGTATGTATAACTCATCCGCAGTTATAAGGCTTCCCGCCGAAAAATAAAGATTTTCTTAACATTTGAGGGATTAAACGTTTGCACATTGCGTACGATAGTCCATTTTTTACTATAGGCTAACCCACTGAAAATCCTAAAAAATAAGCACTATTCGTTTTGGCGGCCGGTGGAGAGTGGAATAAAACTAAGGCCTAACTGGTAGAGTTCATCAGGCTTCTCACGAGCGCCAAACTCTTCGACGAGCTCTTTATTAAAGGCGGCAATCTTTTGCTTGATCAGAGGAATATCTTTTTTACGGCAGGTCAATAATGAGTGGGTGATCTGACGGGACTCTACATCCAAATCATCGGTTCTATACGTAAGGTTATCTTCGATCTTTTTAAGGCAGGCCTTGTGGAAGGAGCGAATTTCGGTGCGAGATATCTTAGAATTAAATTCGATAAACTTGTAGGCCTTCACCCAGTGACCCTTTTCGTTCTTTACCAGATACCCATTCACCTGAAGCTCGGTAAAAGCCGTCTCCACTGTCATAAAATCGAGATTCAGTTGATCTGCGACATATTCTACAGTTCCGTCGTAGTCAGATAGTAGCGTACAATCAAGAATCGGCATATAATGAGAATTGCGAATCAAATTAATTTCGCTCTTCGAGATTGCGCGCCAGTTCCTCTTATCCTCGGTAATGATTTTTTCTTTTTCCAAAGCGGACTTCGCATTGTTTCGCAAGAGACCTTTTTTTGCGAAAAGCTGATTGATTAATCGATCCTTCGAAACATCGTCCACATCTAGGACCTTACAAATCTCATCAACGATGGAAAGTGGCGGAGTTCGATCCCCTTTAAGAATTTGATGAGTATACGATTTACTTAAAGAAAGTTTTTCAGATAAAGATTTAAGAGAAAATCGAGGATTATCTCTTTTTTTAATTTCGTAAAATTTAGAAAGAACTGTGGGTGATCTCATTAGTAATCCCCACACAATTCTTTGAGTTGGGCCTCCGATTCGACATGAGAAAGTCGAAAAGGCAATACTAGTTTTGCTTCGGAGTCTAAGGATTGGGACTTCGATTTTCTCAATGACGTCAAAGTGTCCAAGTTGGGTTCTAGTTTAAGGCAACGGAGATTTGCGGGCTGACCTCTCATTTTTTTAAAAATCGTTTCTTCCGCGTTAGCGTGAAGATAGTTCCCGTTTTTAGAGTTCCACTGCAGAATTGTGTAGTTTTTAGAAAATCGTAGGGCACGCTCAAAACTCGAAGGCGAGATCGAAGTATACACCAGAGACAGCATATTTGTCGTTTTTGAAATAAAATAGCGAGTCTCTGACAACTCGACGAAATTGAGACGTACGCGAAGACTCACAAGATCAATTAAAAAAGCCGTGGTGTCCGTGTTGATGGCAGACGAATTCCTCATGAAATGGGTCATGAAGTGATTCAAAATTTCTCTTTTAAAAAAGATATCGTTGCTGTCTCCGCCATTGCCAACACTACTCCCACCGTCCGGCAGATGAATCTTATTGTTCGCTTCCACCATAGTGACGAAGGGCCTCGCCCCACCCGTATGCCTCACATACTGATTCATCGCATTTAAAAGAAGAGTTTTTAACAGCTTCCTTTTCTCGCGAGCTGCTGCGGGATCTATAATGAATGCGAAGCTCAAATCATGACTCACATTTAAGTAAGCATCAATGAGGAGGGCTAGCTGGTATTCAGCATCATCAATTCCCACATTCATAAAAAACTCATGCAGCGCTATGGGACGAAGAAGCTTATTAATCATTGGATCATACGCATTAATAAAAATAGTTCGGTTCACAGGATCGCTAAAAGCCGAAAAGCGATTTGCAGAATCTGGTTTTGCTATGTACGGAACAGTGACAAAGCGGATTTGGTTAGATCTAACGATGTGTAATAGATCAGGAATAGAAACGCGCTGCCCGCGTCGACTGCCCAGATGAAAAATTTCATCCTGCATGAGAGACTCTAAAGCGTTAGAGATGGATGCGCTAAAATTATGAGGAGTAACAACTCCTTCTCGGGTGGTGGCGCTTGAGGCAGATCCCAAAGTAGTGAACGAAAAAACAACGGTGAACCACATTAGCTGCAGGGCATGTCTCATCATCAATCCTTTCGAGAGCCGCCATTGTATCCATCGCAGACTATGTTTCAACTGTAATGATTTTGACAGTAAAGTAACAATTACAAAAAACCACTCCGGCACCAATGTGCCGGAGAAAGTGCTAAAGTGAATATAAACTCTCTACGCTAGAGAAACTGCAGTTTTCGCAGCGTTGATCACCGACGCGATACGAACCGCGGACTGAATGCCCTCATTACTGACGCCCGCTTTTTTTACTTCTGCCACATGGGAATTAATACACATTCCACAGCCAGAAATCGCCGACACCGCTAAAGACATGAGTTCAAAATCCACTTTATCAATGCCCGGTCGACCGATCACATTCATTCTCAATTTCGCAGGCATTTTTGAAAACTCTTTGTCTTCGGAAAGATGCAGAAAACGATAGTAAATGTTATTCATACCCATAATCGTTGCCGCCGATTTCGCGGCGGTCACGAGCGTAGGATCAACGGTGGAAAAATGCGCCTCAATATTTTGACTCAGTTCTTTATCCAAGACCGCGTAGGCGCAGGCGAGCGCCACGCCTGCTATCTGATTCTCAGTTAAACCCGGCGCTCCCGCTGTCGTGAGAACTGTCTCTAAATTGAGTCGTATATCTTTCCCGTAATCGGGGATTTTATCTATAATTTGATTTAACGACATAAAAGCTCCTTAAAAACTATTCTGAATTAGACCTGAATAGTTTCTTCACCTTTCTGCCAATTGCACGGACACAATTCATCCGTTTGTAAACCATCGAGTACTCGTAGAACTTCTTCAGGGTTACGTCCGACGCTCAAATCCGTCACGTACACAAAACGAATAATTCCATCAGGATCTACGATAAAAGTCGCTCTCTGAGAAACACCTTCGTTATCGTCAATAATCCCTAATGCGGTCGAAAGCTCACGCTTGACGTCCGCTAACATAGGAAATGGGAGGTCCTTAAGATCCGGGTGATTTTGTCTCCATGCCATGTGTACGAACTCCGAGTCGACACTCGCCGCTAGTACCTGAGCATCACGGTCTTTAAACTTTTTATTGAGATCGCCAAATCCTTTGATTTCCGTGGGGCATACAAAGGTAAAATCCTTGGGATAAAAGAATAGGACGAGCCATTGCCCTTTGTACGTGTCCTGAGTGATTTCTGTGAATGCCGTTTTCGGATCTGTGGAAATTGTTGCTTTGACTTTAAAGTTGGGAATTTTTTTTCCAATGCCTAACATGTTTTGCTCCTTCTAAGAACGTTACGTTTGTATCTCTCAAAAAAATGACTTGAGAACATACCCCATAATCGGTAATATAAATAGAAAAGTAAAATTGATTTATATTATCGATCGATTGATATTATAAATCATATAAATGATTCAATAGATTAAACGAGAGGGGCGTCATGACCACCCTAGCACAGATCGAATACGTCTTAGCTGTGGATAAATATCGGCACTTTGGTAAGGCGGCGGAGGCCTGCCGTGTGGCTCAACCCACACTCAGCTTGCAAATTCAAAAGCTCGAGGACGAGCTCGGAATTATTGTTTTCGACCGAGTGCAAAAGCCGATCGTCCCTACACCTGAGGGCGCCATGTTCATAGAGCAGGCCAAGGTGGTTCTTAAAGAGCATCAAAAACTGATTCAAGTGAGTAAGACTCACAAGGGGGAAGTCAGTGGTGAGTTCCACTTAGGTATCATTCCTACGGTCTCAACATATATCATTCCGCTGATCGTCTCGAAAATCGCGGCCAAATATCCTCTTGTTTCGCTTTTTATTGAAGAACTTAAGACTGCGACCATTTTAGAAGATCTTAAAGCTGATCGTATTGACGGAGCTATACTCGCCACTCCGACCCACGTCCAAGGTCTCAAGGAACACCCTCTGTATTACGAGCCCTTTTATCTCTACCTTTCTAAAAACCATCCACTACTTAAGAAAAAAATCATCACCGATAAAGATATTGATCAATCACAGCTATGGATGCTTCAAGATGGAAACTGTTTTAAAGATCAGGTGGCGAATTATTGCTCGCTCCCCGACACCGAAACACCGGTGTTGGCTAATATTCACTTTCAAAGTGGTTCCTTAGAAACTCTAAAGCATGTGGTTCAAAAAAATAGTGGGTACACGATGATTCCCGCGATGATGGCCGATTACTTTTCTTCAGAAGATAAAAAATATATTCGTGAGTTTAAAACACCAAGCCCCACGCGCGAGATCAGCTTTGTTTACCGACGGGATCATTGGAAGATTGATGTGATCGATGCCATCAAAAAAACGGTTCTCGAAGTGGTCCCCAATGAAATGAAAGCGTTCGACAAAAAACAGTATATGCGTCTTGATTTTTGCTAGAAACGTTCGGGATGATAGTCGTCGGTTCCGAGCGAGTTATAGACTCGAAAGGGCATACGTGCCGAGAAGAGCCCAAAGACAATGGCTCCTGCCGTCAAAGCCACTCGATACGCCGGATTGCCCTGAACCATTCCTCCGCTCACGTCATAAAACGTGGAAAGTGCAATGAGCCCCGGAACCAATAAAAGAATTCCTGGCGTTGAAAAAACCTGACTGGGCCAACGATACAATCGTCCCAGAAACAGGCTCGCCATGCCCACGGTCAACGATGCTAAAAAAGACGCGAGCACAAAGATCTGCGGATCAGTAAACTGATCGAGTACGACAACACTCAACAGACCGCAAACGATGGCACCCGGCAAAGCCTTGTAAGGCACATGAAAAAATATGCAAAAGGAGACCGAGAGAAATATCCGTCCCACCATTGTAAAGAATGGGCTTTCTAATAGAGGAAATGTTGGCGGAACCATGGGCTGCACTGTCTTGGCAACATTGAGCAGAGTGATGAGATTATCCACGATGACGTAAGAAACTCCCATAGCGACGATGATGAGCACCGCCTTCACCAGCTTTACCGTCCCCGAAACAAAGTTGTGCTCGGCCAACTCACTGATCGCTGAAGTCAGCGTGAGTCCAGGAACAATCAACACCAGACTTCCAATCACCAGCATCGGAGCGGGAATGGAAAAGAGAGTTCCCAAGACAATGGCCAAAAAAAAGGAAAGCAGGCAGCCCACAAAGTCCGTGAAGACACCGCTAAACTTTAAATGGCCTGCAAGTGGCCGACTGATCAGATAAACCATGGCCGTGATTATCCCCGAAATAATTCCCGCACTAAAGACTCCATAACGGAGAAAACTCGCAAAAAAGCCAATCAGCCAAGAAGACAGTGCTACCAGCCAAAATTTATATTTTTGCGAGGTAAAATTATTGAGTTGCTCTTTCACCAATGGCAAATTGGATTTGCTTTCACTCAGCAAACGTAAAAGTTTATCGAAGAACAGCATGTCCGTAAAATTTGTCTCGTTGTCTTTAATGCGCTCAAGAGCGGTAACCACATGATCATCTTTTTTCGCAGAGATAAAAAGCGCTGTCGGTGTGGCGTAGGATTCGGTTAAAAAACCATGGGTGAGACCCGCTTGAGATAGCTTTTCTTCCAAACGCGCCGTCGGTCCATTAGAGGCCATGTAGCCGCGCCCACACTGCCCACTCACTTTTAAAAAATCGTTCATCTCAGGAGTCATAGGATCATTTTATACATTTTTAGGAAAATAGCATGTAAAGACAGTGCCACGTCCTGGCAAACTGTCCACCTCCACACGACCGCGATGGCGGAGCATGCAGTTGCGAACAATCGAAAGTCCTAAGCCTGTCCCTAGCACACCACTCTTCACTTTTCCATTTTGGACACGATAGAAGCGCTCAAACACGCGGCTTAAATGTTCCTCACTAATCCCAGGACCACTATCAGAAACCGTCAGCGTATTAAACTCCCCACGGGTTTCCCAAGTGACCTTTACTAGAGCATTTTCGTCGGCGTATTTAGCCGCATTTTCGAGCAAGTTAGATAACACCTGACTCAGCATAATTCGATTGGCTCGAAGGGAAACAATCTTACAACTCACTTCGACTTTTTGTTTTTTGTTTTCAAAAAGAGTTCGGATCTCTCTCACCGCTTCGTCGGTAAAAGGCTCAAGCTCGATATCTTCTTTGGTGGTCTCGCCGGAGGAGTCCAGACGAGAGAGGTCGAGCAGATCCTTCACCAAATTATCTAGACGTCCAATATTCCGATGAATCACCTTGAGCTTTTCTTGAGCGGCCGCGATATTCTGATCCTCGAGATCTTTCTCCAAAGCTTCGGAATATCCCTTGATGGAGGTGATCGGAGTTTTTAGCTCGTGAGAGGCGTTGGCCACAAAGTCGATTCGAACCTCTTCGACCTTTTTGAGTTCGGTGACGTCATGAAAGACGGCAATCACTCCGTCATTGAGTTGCTTGTCACTGCGGACCGGTGTGACGATCACATCGTAGATGTGATTTTCTTTTGTCTTATGAGGGCGCATCTGAATTTGCATGCGCTTGGGCTGGCCACTTTCGGCGACCTCTTCCACAGCTAACGTCAACTTTGGCGCACGAAATACTTCATCAAGAAATGCTGGGGGCGACAAAGGATCAAACTCTTTGCCTAAAATCAAAGCCATCTGGCCATTAAAAAACTGTACCTTCTTCAAAGGATCAATGGCAATAATCCCGTCGGAAACGGCTCCCGCCAGAGATTCAATCTCAATCTGGCGTCGTTTACTCTCCTGCTTGTACTTAGTCAGCTCACGATTAATTTTATTGAGAGTGAGCTCAAGCTCGTACCACTCTCCAATATCGCGAGTGGCGTGAAACTCCTCATCCCACTCTTTCTTGTAAGTCCCACGTTTGATTTTGCGAGCTTTCACCAGCAATCGACCCAAGGGGTAAAAGTAAAGGTAGGCCACAAGAAGCGTGTAGATAAATCCGATCAGAAGTAAAAACCAACCCAGATTTAAAACAAAAGCATCAAGCTCCGTGGATAGCTTTAAAAATTGAGGTTCGCCCGTAAACTTAGCTCCCACAAAATGGCGGATGGACAATACGACAATGGCCACGCCACAAAACAAATAGAACGATTGATTCAATATAAATCGTCGAGCCGCTTTAATGGGGAAAAACTTAAGATTCAAGTCTAGGCCTCTTCTTTAATGCGATATCCTACGCCACGAATCGTCTCGATGAGGTCGCCACTCACGCCCAGTTTTTTTCGAAGACCAAAGATGTGGGTATCCACCGTACGTCCGATAACACTCACTCCCTCACCCTGCACTTCGTTGATCAAACGTTCGCGAGTCATAACGCGCCCCTTGCTCGACATCATCGTCGCCAGAAGCTTAAATTCAGACGGTGTCAATTCAATGAGTTCGTCATGGATCATCACCTGATAGGTTTTTAGCGACAGGCGAATGGGACCTAGCGTGAGATCTTCCGCCTCAATCTCTTTCGACTCTACAAACTGCTCTCGCTGGGAACGTCTCAGTAAAGCAGAGACTCTCGCCCAAAGAACGTTATTCTCAAAAGGTTTAACAATGTAATCGTCGGCACCCGCCTCAAGCCCTTCGACAATATTCTCCGGCTCTCCCTTTGCGGTGAGCATAAGAATACCTAGGGCTTTCGCATTCTCCATGCCGCGAGCCACTTTGGCCACCTGAACACCCGAAACTCCCGGAAGCATCCAATCGAGGAGAAGCAAATCAAATTTTTTGTCCTTAATTGCTAAGAGGCCATCTTCACCACTCGCAACACAGGTCACATCGTAGCCCCGTCCGTTGAGATTGAACCGGAGAAGCTCGCGAATATCATCTTCGTCTTCGACAATTAGAATCTTACCCTTTGATGGAATCATTTTCTCTCCCCTTTGTTGACATCATTCTTGCTTATATCGGGGTGCCTAATGTCGGACCCCGTTAGATAAAAAATAATTTCTTCTGCAATGTTGGTGGCATGATCCGCTAAACGCTCTAGATTCCTCACCACGGAAAGTAGAGACATGATGGACTTAAGATCCATTCCGGTCTCTTTAATCTTTTCCCGCAATTGGGTGCTCATCTGGTTACGAAAGGTGTCCACCGTATCATCCAGTTTTAGGATCTCTTCGGCCTTCTTTAAATCACGATCCATAAAGGCATCAAACGAGTCCCGCACCATACGCATCACCGTGGTGGCCATTTGCTTGATACTCTGAACAATGATATCGGGCTGAGCTTCGAGATAGTCTTTAATCGCATAGGAATTACTGCAAGCCAAATCCCCCATCCGCTCTAGATCCACATTCATTTTAATGATCGCGAGAATGAGTCGGAGATCGGTGGTCACCGGCGACTGACATGCTAAAATTTTAAAACATTTCTCATCAATTTTTTTGTGGAGAGAATTCACTTCGAATTCAATATCCGCAATCTTTGCCAATTGAAGGGGATCTCTTAACACTAACGCCTTCATGGAGAAATCGACCATTTCTTCGATGTAGCCCGCCATCGTTAACACTAAAGCTCGGAGCTCGTGAAGCTTTTGATCCAGTTTTGGATTTATATTGAGCTCGTTAAACATAAAATCTCCGGCTGAGAAAATTTTCGGTCTCGGAGCTCACCGGCGTCGTAAATAACACCTCGGTCGATCCATACTCGACCATTCCACCACTTTTCAAAAATAAAAGTGTATCAGCCACACGACCCGCCTGCTCGAGATCATGAGTCACCCAGATCACTGCCAACTGCTTTTTAAGTCCGTCAATCATCTTTTCAAACGCACTCGTCTCCACGGGATCTAATGACTTGGTGGGATTTTCAAGAAGTAAAATTCGGGGACGAAAAATGAGTGTCCGCGCCAGATTGAGCCGACGCTTTTCGAAATCTGATAACGTCGATGTGAGGTGATGAAGTCTGGGCTTCATTTCGCTCCACATCTCTACCGCGCGCAAGGAGGCCTCGACCGCCTCCGCTAAATGGGTTTGCGACTGAATACCTACAAAATTGAGGACCAGCGACAAGTTTTGAAATACAGTGAGTTCGTCTATACAGTTGAGTGAGTCGGAAACATAACCCAATTTAGCGCTTCCCGCGAGCACAACCTCACCCTCAATTTTATGGCGCTGAAGATCGCCCAGAAGAGCTCTTAAAAGTAAATCCTGACCCGCATTGTTTGGTCCAATCACGCACATGATTTCGGAATCATACAGATCAAAAGTCACATTTCTTAAAAGTGGAAAAAGACCTTTAGAGATTTTTAACTGAGAGACCGCTAAAAGTTTTTCTTTCATGCTCATACCCTTAGGCCGCCGTATCCGGGCGGTAAGCTAACAAGTGAATGCTGATAATCAAACTCAGAAATAAAATAAACGCGTCTAAAGAAAGGCCCGCATTCACTAATCGAGGAACAATGATTTTAAAGTCCGAGGCGACAAAGATAAAAGTCAGAGGAAGTAAGACCTTCTTCAGTGCGAGAAAGAAATACGCATTAAAAGCGTTAAAATAAAAAGGTAGCAAAACGTAGACCGACTTTAAAAAGCCGATTTTGTGAAGTCGAGCAAAAACATGCATATTTTTGATCGGACCATGGATCACTTTAAGCCAGTAATCGACAGTGGCGATCACCATCGCCATCGCCAACCAAAACACCCACTCCCCTAAAGTCAAAGTGCGATAAAAAATGGCGATCGAAAAAATAAAAACATCCACAAAAGCAAAAAAACTCAGCCGACGAAAGAAAGATTGCAGGATCGGCGTGACGCTTTCGGAGACAAAAACGTAAAAAATAGACATGAGACTTAAACTTACGAATTGAGTGACTGCGGTCGCGAGGATAATGATCAAACAGCCCCGCAAAATTGTTCTTACAAAATACTCATCGGTCGGGTTTCGAAAGTCTGCCAAAAACATAACTGCCAAAATCGTAAAGAACGTTAGTATAGGGACCAGGGATAATACTGCGGAGAACTTCTTAATCACTTTAGACACAACATCCCTTGGGCCCGTATAAGATAGCACCAAAACTGAAAGTTATTGTTTGAATTGGGTTAAGATGCATTGAATCCTTAGATACCATCCCACCCCTCGATGGTGTAGTCTATTCTAGTTATGACTCCAGTGAAAAAGATCATTCATATCGATATGGATTGCTTCTTTGCCGCGGTCGAAGTGAGGGACAACCCTCAACTGGCGACTCAGCCGGTAGCGGTCGGCGGGAGCTCCGACCGACGAGGGGTCATTGCCACGGCGAATTATAATGCCCGTAAATTTGGAGTCCGGTCGGCCATGCCGACCAAAAGAGCCCTTCATCTTTGCCCCCATCTCGTCGTGGTCCCTTCCAATTTCGCCAAATACAAAGTGGAAAGCCGTAAAGTCCGCGAAATCTTTTCGCGCTATACGGATCTCGTCGAGGCCGTCTCCCTGGACGAGGCTTATCTCGATGTGACAGACAGTCCCTTCCACAATGGAATTGCCACTTTGATTGCCAAGGAAATTCGCCAGAAGATCTGGGAAGAAACTCAACTGACCGCTTCGGCGGGAATTGCACCGAATAAATTTTTAGCAAAGATTGCGAGCGAGTGGCGCAAACCCAACGGCCAATACACCGTGGCCCCGGAAATGATCGCGGAGTTTATCAAATCCCTGCCTGTTCAAAAAATTCACGGAGTCGGCAAGGTGACAGCTCATAAACTGAACTCCTTGGGCATCCACACCTGCGAAGACATCCAGAACTACGACACTCTCGCGCTCATTCGACACTTTGGGAAATGGGGCCCCGTTTTAAAAAATTTAAGTCACGGCATCGATCACCGCCAAGTGCGCACCGATCGCGTGCGGAAATCTCTCGCCGCCGAAATCACGTTTTCGAAAGATTTGACCACCGAGGACGATATTCGGGACGGCTTTAAAAAAGTATACTCGCGATTTGTCGAACGTTTAGATGCTAGTCGCACCCCCGACGCGGCGATTAGAAATTACTCCATCAAAATCAAATATTTTGATTTTGATTTAAAGACGAGCGACCGTAGAATTCTTGGAAGAAAACCCACCGAAAAACAATTCATCGAACTTCTTCTCTCACTTTGGAAATCCAACCCACTCCCCTTGCGCCTCATTGGTGTCGGTGTTGGTCTGGGGGAAGTCACTCCGCAGATGTCTTTGCTTGAGTGAGTTGATGGATCACGTAAGACGCTCCGAAAAAGCCAAAGGTGGCACTGATATGAGCCGCAGTGCCGAAGCCCGTCTCGCAATCCAGAGGTTTTAAAAACGAATCGGGTTTATCTTCGGTCACGCAACCATCGTCCTGCATGTACACGGGTTTCTCGTCGGAGTAGACGCACGGAATTTTAAACTTTTTGTCCCCTTTTTTAGGGAAATTAAAATGCTGTCGCAAGTTTCTGCGAACGTATTTTAAGAGAGCGTCATCACGACTTTGAGAAAGATCGGCGATTTTAATCTTTGAAGGGTCTTTGCGACCACCCGCTCCCCCCATTGTGATCACAGGAATTTTTCGGGAATGGCAAAGTGATAAAAGTAGACATTTGGCTTTAATGCTATCGATCGCATCAACGACGTAGTCGAATTTTTCCGATAAAATCTGCTCCGCCGTATCGTCACCAAACATTTCGGCATGAATAGTCACCTTGCACTCTTCGTTGATCTTTAAAATTCGCTCGCGCATGACTTCCACTTTAAATTTTCCGACATTGCCATTGAGCGAATGAATTTGACGGTTAAAGTTGCTCACGCAAATATCGTCATGATCCACTAAGGTCATTTGACCAACACCTGAACGCGCCAGGGACTCCACGACCCATGAGCCCACCCCACCAATTCCCACCACCAGAACGTGCGAGGACTGTAGGGCTTTAAGCCCCTCTTTGCCGTAAAGACGAGCGATTCCAAAAAATCGATCTGAATAGGAGGAACTAAACGTGTTATCCAATGTCAAAAACCTCGTGAGCCGTGCGACTTGTGACTTCAAAAACTTTTTCTACAGGAATAGAGCGGATCTCTGCTACTGTTTCTGCGACTTTTTGTAATATTTTATCAGGATATTCATTGTCTTCGAAGGTGGAATCACTTTCGATAAGAATTGCTTCCAGGGGGAGCTTTTTAACCGCTTCCTTAAGACCATGATATCCTGAATGATAAACCCCTCGCCCTACAGAGATCTTGTAACCCAGTTGAACATACCTTTCCGCAACTTCGAAAGATCCCGAAAAGCCATGAGCGATCCCGGTGAAATTTTCTCGTGTTAAGAGATCAAGGAGAGGACCGTGAGCTTTTACACAATGGAGTACAAGTGGTTTGTTCCACTGGCGATTCAGCTCCAAATGCCGAAGAAAAATCTCCTCCTGCAGATGCGCTTTTTCTTTTTGAGGATCTCGAAAAAAATCGAGTCCTGTCTCTCCGCAGGCTTGCGCGTGAATAAGATTTTGCTCAAGCCAGCGCATCTGCTCCTCGATTTCATCTTTCGTCATTTCGAGAACTCGCCACGGGTGAAGACCGAAGCAGCTAACAACCGATTGAGGATGGCTTTTCTTGATCTCCATCTGTCGAATCCAATCGGGCTGATCATAACCCGCCATAATCGATTTTTTCCCTGTGGAAACAAGAAACGACTCGGCCTCGGCCTTCGGGAACATCGAAACATGAACATGCGCATCGACTCTCATAGAATGTCCTTATCAAGGATTAAGAATAAAAAAAAGGGTGCTTTAAACACCCTTTTTCAAACAAACTTTAGATATTAAATCTAGTTGCTTTAATTACTCTGCAGGAGCTGGCTCAGCTGGAGCTGGTTCAGCAGGTGCAGGAGCAGTTTGCTCCGTCGTAGTTTCTGTAGTTGTCGTTGTCTCTTCTTTTTTAGAGAATAAGCAAGCTGATACACAGATAGCTGCTACGATAGCGATAATAATATTTTTCATGATGTCTCCTCCGTTGTAAGAATAGCCTACAACAGTTTAATTACTTAGTCATTTCGTGATGAGCGTCTTTAGCGTCTTTTTTTACTGATTCTGTCGTTGTTTTAGCTTCAGTCTTAGCTTTATGAGCCATTCCTTTAGCGTTGTTCATAGCTTCTTTGCCAGTCTCTTTAGTTTTAGTCACAGTTTTTTCAGTTGTTGTTGCTGCTGTGTCTGCTTTATGAGCAGCACCAGTTGCTGTTGTATGATGATCAGCAGAGCTGATAAGTGGCATAACGGCTACGATAGCTGCGATAAGAATTGCTTTCATATTATTCTCCCTTGAGGCCCCAGTGGGGCTTTATTTTATGAGGCTGGAACTCAACCTACACCTCGTGATTAAAAAGGTGTTTTGAAAAAGTGTCACCAGATTCCTGAGAGGTTGACAGAATGCAGTGACAGTGTGGTTTTGACTCCACATCTGTCTCTAGAAAAGTACCACTTTGGAACTTATTGCGGAGCGGGAGCGGGAGGAGTTGGGGTTGGAGCTGGATTTAACTCGGGCTTGGCGAACTCGGTACCACATTCTTTCTGAAGAAGTAAGCGAGCGTTAAAGAACGTCCCGCTCTTATCCAGATTCCAAAATGGATATGGGAAGATTTTCGCTTCCACACAAATTCCTTTTTGCACGACGGCCCACTGACGATCCGTGCTTGTGGCCGTGTGGATGACTCCCGCCTTATCCTTGATGGACACCGTGAAAGAGTAAAGAATATTGTTGTCGGCCGTTTGCACCTGGGTGCCGACGATCATCATCGGCTGGGTCACGCGTTCGATCCCGAACACCTGACCATCAATCGTTTTTGCAAAAATATAGCTGTAATAATTAATGAGAATAAACCCAATCAGTGCCACCACAGCGAGGGAAACAAATGAGTAGAATATGCTTTTGAGTCTGTTTCTCATATAAATCTCCTAGCCACCAATGGTAGCGATAAGTTGAGCGATCAACAGGGAGACAACGGACATCACCTTAATTAAAATCGCGACACCTGGGCCAGACGTATCTTTGAACGGATCGCCGATGGTGTCACCAACAACTGCGGCTTTGTGAACATCAGAGCCTTTAGCATGCCCTGGCATTCCGCCCTTTTCGATAAACTTCTTCGCGTTATCCCAAGCACCACCCGCATTCGCCATAAAGAGCGCCATGGTGGCTCCCACCGCAAGGGCTCCCGCCAATGTTCCCGCGAGGGCTTGTGGTCCTAAAAGGTAACCCACACCCACCGGAGCAAGAACGGCAATCAGCCCTGGAACGATCATTTCGTACAGTGCTGCTTTGGTCGCAATATCCACAATCTTCTTAGGCTCAGGCTCAGCTTTTCCTTGAAGGAGTCCTGGTATCTCTTTGAATTGACGAGCGATTTCTTCAACGATCGCCCCTGCGGCTTTACCCACAGCTGTCATCGTTGTTGAACCAACGAGGAAAGGAAGGATCGAGCCCAAAAGAATCCCGATCAACACACCCGAAGACGTAAGATCGAGCGACATCGCCGCAAGGCCTTTACTAATCCGCACGTGATTCACTTCCATATTGAAGGCTGAGAACAGCGCCACCACGGTCAGAATCGCCGAACCAATGGCGAAGCCTTTTCCGATGGCTGCTGTGGTGTTTCCAACCGCATCGAGCTCATCAGTGATGTCGCGCACGTTTTTACCGAGACCGCTCATTTCAGAAATACCGCCGGCGTTATCCGCAATCGGGCCGTAAGCATCGACGGTCATGACCACCGCGGTCCCCGCGAGCATACCCACCGCAGAGAGAGCGATTCCATAGAGACCCAAAGCTTGATCCGCCACATAAGCCGCAATCGCCACAACTAATGTTGGAATCGCTACGGACTCCATACCCACCGCAAGACCACGAATCACACCGGTCGCTGGCCCCGTTAAATTGGCCTGAGCCACCAAACGAATCGGACGAGCAGCCGTGTAGTACTCAGTCACTAGCCCGATGAGAGCTCCACCAAATGCGCCCGCGGCAAGTGCGACGGTCACAGATTGTGAAATTCCAAAGAGGGGCAAAATCACTGCGCAGGCCGCCGTTAAAAGAATGGGGGGCACAATCAAGCTTGTTCTTAAAACCACAGCAGGTCGTGCCGAAGAGAACATCCGAGCCGCAAAAATCACGATAATAGAAATCGCTAAACCCAGAGCTGATAATAAAAGAGGAAGCAAAATACTAGTAAAACGGATATCGACGCTGGTGTTTTCAACAAGAGCCGATAGTTTCTCTGTAGGGATTGTAAGAGCGATCGCCATTGCTGCAACAATCGCAGCCACCATGGACTCATAAATGTCTGCGCCCATTCCCGCAACGTCTCCGACGTTATCGCCGACGTTATCTGCGATCACACCTGGATTTCGAGGATCGTCTTCGGGAATTCCTTCGATCACTTTACCTGCGATATCCGCTCCGACATCGGCCGCTTTCGTATAAATACCGCCGCCGATCCGTGCGAAAAGCGCGATGGAACTGGCACCGACCGCAAAGGAGTGAAGCGCCGTGGGCAAAATTTCATCGCCACGGAATTGCAAATACAAAGCCCCTAAACCTAAAAGTCCAAGACCTGCCACCGCAAGACCCATAACTCCGCCGCCGTCGAGGGCCACTAACAGGGCTGCGCCTTTAGAACCCGTAGACGCCGCTTGAGTTGTGCGAACGTTGGCATACGTTGCGGCTTTCATTCCAAAGAATCCGGCCAACAAACTTAAGAAAGCTCCCAAAACAAAACACGCCGAGGCGATCCAACCGAGCGTCAATCCCAGGGCTACACCGACAACTACGGAGTACACTGCAAGAACTTTGTACTCCCGCACGAGGAAAGCCATAGCTCCTTCGCGAATGTAAGATGCGATACGATTCATTGTTTCGTTACCCGCCGGCTGCTTGATCACGCGAACATAGAGCACTAACGCAAGAACGAGACCGATGGCCCCAGCAACGAGGGGGGATAAGACGAGGCTTTCCAACGTCATAAAGACAACTCCTTGAACAGTTTATTAAAAGGTTAGATTGATACTGATATCGACAAGTTATGTCAATTTCGTCCTCAATGCGCTTCGCTTCATTCCATATAAAAAATAGATCGCAAGGCCGACGAGTAACCATGCCCCAAAGCGGATCCAATTCACATAGCCGAGCTCGGTCATGAGATAACTACACGTCGTAGCGCCAAGTACGGGAATTAATGAGAGTTTTTTTCTAAAGGACCACACGACAAGGAAGATTAAAAATATGATATAAAAATAAGCAATCATATGGTTGGCAAAGTTTTCATGCTCGAAATTGAATGGATTTAAAAGTTCAGGGCGAGACGCCAACATAAAATATAAAATGCCGCCAGCGATCACCGGGAAAATCCACTGACTATTAATATACCAGATTTTAAAACGGGCGTTGGTGTTGTCGACAAGCAACGTTCCAATGCAGACAATGAGAAATGCAAAGAGAGTTCCGATACTGGTGAGATCCGTCACTTCCGTCAGATTCATAAAAAGGCAGGGAATTCCCACGACAAATCCCGTGACGATGGTCGCAAACCACGGCGTTTTATATTGAGGATGAAGTTCTCCAAAAATTTTTGGGAGTAGTCCATCTCTCCCCATGACCATCCAGATGCGCGGTTGTCCCAATTGAAAAACCAAAAGGACGGAGAACAAGGCAACGATCGCACTCCCCGCCACTAGCGATGACACCCACGGAAGATTTGCACCTTGTGGCCCAAACACATAGGCCAATGGATCTCCCACATTCAATGAAGTAAAGGGAACCATTCCGGTGAGCACTAATGAGATCAGTACATACAATACGGTGCTAATGAGTAACGAAAAAAACATCCCTAACGGCAAATCTCGCCGAGGATTTTTACACTCTTCGGCCGTCGTCGAAATGGCATCAAAGCCGATGTAAGCGAAGAACACGCCTGACACCCCTTTGAGAACCCCAGAAATTCCATTGGGCGCAAACGGCACCCAATTTGTGGGGTGAATATAAAACGAACCGACAACGATCACGGTCAACACCACGATAATTTTGAGCAAGACCATCGCATTGGCAATTTTTTTGGACTCGCGAATCCCGATATAAACAATCCAAGTGCAAAGCACATTGATCATTAGGGCCGGAATATCCATCACCACAGGGATGTTAAACGCTCGTGGCGCCATCACATAGGCGTTATAGGCATCCATCACGTAGTGGGTCTGCTGCTGAGCGACCGCCTCCAACGTTGATCCTTGAGCCAGAAGTGGACTTACGGCTTCGAAGCCCCGCTTCGCCGTCAGAAAATCCATACTCAGATAATTGGGAAATGGAATGTGATACTGGTGCAAAAATGCAGTGAAGTAATCGCTCCAAGAGATGGCCACCGCAATGTTCCCGATCGCGTACTCCATCACCAGATTCCAGCCGATGATCCACGCCACGAGCTCTCCGGTGCTTGCGTAAGCGTAGGTGTAGGCCGAGCCCGAAACAGGAATCGTGGAAGCGAATTGAGCGTAACAGAGCGCCGAAAAACCACAGGCAATCGCCGTAAAAATAAATAGGAAAGAAACTGCCGGGCCACCATGAGAAGCCGCCGTGCCGATCGTCGAAAAAATACCGGCGCCGATAATGGCCGCGATACCAAATGATGTGAGATCCAGAACTGTCAGCGATCGGGTCATACCGCTTGAATGACTTTCATGATCACTATCGACCATTATTTTGTCTATCGGCTTCTTTCGCAAAAGTTGTGAAAAATCCATCATTCCTCAATTCGTAAAGGCTTGAGTTCTTAATTCAAATTGAGGAGTTTGTAAAAGAGATTTGCCCGCGAAATTATCGAATCTGCGATAAATCCTGGGTTAAGCGGTTTTTAAAACTTTCGAGCGCTCTACTTTTAGCCTCCGCAAGATAAAAGGCATCTCGTTTTTTCCATGCCGGCACATACTCATCACTCAATTGCCCTTCCGACGATGAGCTCATATACAACATTTCGTTTCTCACATCCCACATCGCCGAGTTGACGACAAACAAACTCTCAATCGTGTTTCCGGGAACAAAAAATGCCGGGAGAAGGAGGACGTAGGTTCCGCTCAGGGAGTTCATATCTGTTTTGACTGCACCGACACCTTCGATCACCAGAACCGCATCCGCGCGGGCCTTCGCCGCAGCGGTGCGGATATCTCGAAGATCTGGATCGCGCACCAAATGAGAATTGAGTTCGAAAATACTTGCCACGCGATCCTTGGGAGCATTGGCCCTTAAGAGATTTAAAATGCTGTCTCGATCCTCTTGGGACCAGCGCCAATCGCTTCCGTTGTAAGCTTGAGAGTGCTTAAAATAGACGGCCAACTTAAATTGAGCCGGTAAGTTTGCTTTCCGAGCGAAAAGTTCTTTAATTTCTTCGTCGTTATACTTGGGCGTTTTGATTTCGGAATAAGAGGTCAAGTCCTCGCTCACGTAGGATTTGTACGAGGAACATCCAGTCAGACCAAAAACAAAAACCATAAATAAAAAAACTGAAGTGCGCATAGGCTCCTTTGGGTTGTAATTAGCTTTACGATAACAAAGCTATTCACCCTGCCTACTGATCGCTCGCTCAAAAGCGAAAGATCGAGACTGAATGGCTCGACCTCACTGAGCTATTTCACTGAGCTATATCCTTTGGCTATCTCACTTTGCCAACGCAAATTGACCGACGTCGATGCGTTTAGCGAGGAATGCACCTTCGCAGTAAGAAAGGTATAAGTTCCACAGGCGAATAAACTTATCATCGAACCCCATGAGCTTAAGTTGTGGAATCACCCGATTAAAATTCTGCCGCCACTGATTTAATGTTTGGGCGTAGTCATGACCAAATTCAAAGACATCCACAAGCTTCATTCCTTGCTTTTGAGGATGTTCCGAAAATGTATTTTTCGTCGGGAGCATTCCTCCGGGGAAAATATATTGCTGAATGAAATCCGTTCGATTTTTGTAGCTTGAAAAAAGATCTTCACGAATTGTAATGCCCTGTATGAGGGCCTTCCCATGGCTCGTCAGTGACGAATTGATTTTTTCGAAATAATCTTTCCAATACTTTTCGCCAACGGCTTCGATCATCTCGATGGAAACTACTTTATCGAATTTTCCCTGAATATCTCGATAATCTTGTTTCACGAGATTCACATGGGACTTCATTCCTTTTTGATCGATTAATTTTTCGTTGTGGCGGGCTTGCTCGGCGGAATTCATCACCGCGGTGACTTTGCATCCCGTCTTCTCCACCGCGTGACTAAAGAAGCCTCCCCACCCACAGCCGATCTCTAAGACATGATCGCCCGGCTTGATATCTAAAACCTCAACGATCCGATCGAATTTTGCTTTCTGCGCCTCCGCCAACTGAGTGGCACCCTTGCTATAAATGGCCGCGGAGTACGTCATCGTTGAATCTAACCACAAATTATAAAAACCATTTCCGAGATCATAGTGAGCACTAATGTTTTTTTGCGATCCACTGCGATCATTGCGATTTAGAAAATGACGGAGTTTTGCCAAGAATGTGCCCTTCCAAGTCCCGTGGAGGGCTTGGGCTAACGATTGATCATTTTCGCAAGCCCAACGAACCAGCGCCGTGACGTCATCGACCACAATCGACTCGTCAATGATCGCTTCAGCCAATCCAATGTCGCCTTTACTAAAGATCAGATCCAATGCACTCCACTCTTTAACTTCGACTCGAATGAGAGGATCTCCATGTCCATAAAGTTCCGTCTTGCCGTTGGGCAAAAGTAAATCGACAGTTCCGAACTGAGCATTTTTAAGAATCTTTAAAAAAACTTTTCCGCGAATCATTTGAAAACATCCTTTATTTGAGAGCTCTGTCTAGCATAATATAAAAGACATTGTTGCACGATCAACAAATTGCGAGAGATGAGTTTTCGTTAAGAAATGAGGCTGTTAGCCTAAATTAATGTCAGTCTTCAGCCATAACTTAGGCTAAACGGACAATAAGAATCCCTGCGAGAATCATGGCGACACCAAAAATCTTTCTCAGATACATGGGTTCCTTTAACACATACACCCCGAGAAGCGTTGCAAATACAATGGAGATTTCTCTCAGCGCCACGATGTAAGGTGCGGGCGCCTGCGTGTAGGCCCAAATCACGATGAGATAACCGACCGAGCCGGCAAAGCCCACCCAAAATCCCTGCCACTTGTAATATTTTAAAACTTCGACAATCTGCTTTTTACGACTTTGATACAAGAACGGGAACGCAAAAACCGAAGCGGCGACGTTCATCACTAAAACATAAAACACAATCGGAATCTTTTGCGCACCTAAACTATCAACAACGGTGTAGGACGCCACAAGTAAACCGAGCAAAAAAGCGAGAATTAATCCCTGCCGTGCTTTTTTATTTCGAATTTCGTAACTTCCCAGAGCCACCGCACCCAGCACCACCAAGCCAATTCCAAGAATCCCCGTGGGTGAAAGTTCATTAAGGCCAAATGCCGAGATCACGAGGGCTGTAAATGCAATGCTTAGGCCTCTTGCAATCGGAAAAACTAAAGATATATCCGCAACGGCATAAGCACGGGTCAGAGCCAATAAATAAAGTCCCTGCGCGATCCCCGTCGACAAAATAAAAGGCCACCACGAACTTGAAAACTGAATATTCAACGCGAAGTAACTGATCGGTGTAGCGATCACACCAAAAATAAACCAGCCCACCATTAAAAACGAGGCCTTATCCGCTGAGGTTTTTTTTAAATGGAAATTCCACCACGTTTGAAAGAGGGATGAGGCGATAACGACGAAGAAGACACTTAAGGACATAGCTGGAGTTTCCCCAATTTCACCGGGAAATACAACGTTATTGAGAGACCCACGGTTAAAATGGAGCTTTAGAAAATTTTCCGACTCTAGAAGAAAGTATACACAAAAGGAGAGAGGGCTGTTCCCTGGGTAAAGAATATGAGGGTCCCCAAAAGGAAAAACACCACAAACACGGGAATCATCCACCACTTCTTGTTGTAGATCAGAAACTCTCCGAATTCTTTAAGGATACTCAACATACTACTCTTCTCCGTCTTTCAATTTAAGATCCGTTACTAACAGATCCGCCAATAGATTGTGGCTCGCTCTATTCGGATGACTGTCGGGAAGGAGAAAATCTCCTTCGATATAGTCCGCCAGAGGAAATTTATTATAATCGAGAACATCAAGCTGATGCCTCTTAAAAGTGGACACCAGCGCTGCATAATCCATGGATTTGTACTCGTCGGGGTAGATCAGCACAGTAAAAGGATTCTTTGCGCCAAACTCCTCCTGGTACTTTTGTTCAAGAACTTTGAGGAAGCGAGCGTATTGGTCCATTTCGCCCTGACCAACGATCGGATAATTGATATCAAAAAAATCGATGACCTTAAAAGAGGAGAGCAGTTTGGCGATAAGGGTTTGCACGGGTTTGCCCGAGGTTTGATTGCCACGGAATTCAAACTCGTAAGGCGATAGTTCCTCATAATAGGCCGTGACATGATCCTTCGCTAAGCGACGAAAATTGCCGACGAAGCGATTGATATGGTCTTTATAAAAAACATAAATCGCTCTCCCACTCCTGGGTTGTACTTCAGAGAAAAAACCATCAAACTCTATTCTCGCCAGCACATCAGCGGCCGAGTACCCCGGCCCCCCTAGGTTATAGGAGAAATAGGTCTTTTGCTTCTCATTCAATAGCCATGGAAGTGTGTCGCTATCGGTGAGCCAATCGCCCCAGACAAATGAACATCCCATGATCAGGAGGTGCTTCGCTCGCGGAGGACTCGCTGGATCTCTCGGTGCTGAAAGCCGGCGGGACCAACCATCAGTGCTTTCCACGGTCGAATACTGAATTTGCTTCGACCCGGCATAAGTCACATCTAACCTCTCGGTGACGTTGGGTAAGGGCTTTAGTATTCCCTGGGGACTACGCTCAAAGTTGGATCGTTGAAGTGGCACAAGATCATGATATTCTGGATAACTTTTTTCACTCTGGCGACGCTGGAGAAACGGATATCGGGCTTCGATTGTTTTGCGCTCTTCGGCAGAGACTTGCTGGTAAAGACGGGGGTCCTTCTTAAGCGTGGGCGGTTTCATTCGCCACTGGGAGTAAATTTCGATGACCCCTATAAATGCGACAAGCGAAACTCCAAGAGTTAGAGCTGTAAAAACAATTTTCTTTTGAGTGCTCAACATAAAAAACTCATTTGAGAAACCGCCCCCAACAGAGTATCGAATTTTACAGAGAGATCAATCCGAATTTATTTACTATTAAGCCACTGGACAAGATCATCAAAGCACTGATCAACACCTTTGTAGACTCGCGACGCCGGGGTCATCGACTTTAAGGCCGATGTGAGCTGATGTCTTTTCTGCAAATCCTCTTTGATTTCGAGTCCCGACCAAAATGAAATTTTAATACTAAACAGAGCGGCATCGACGTCGGAAAAACCCTGAGTCACTTGGCGCTCCACGCGAAGAAAAAATGGATTCTCTTGAGAAAGATCAAAGGTGCGCCCTTTCCAAAGCTTAGGATCAACTCCCGGAGGAGGAACGGGATGATGGTTTAATCTTTGGTCCGTCACAAACGACCACACAAATCTCACATAGGGCCCGCGCTCAATCATGGCCTCAACCATTTTGTCAGAGACGGTCAGTAACCGATCAATGCCCGGGACCGGCTTATGAATATCAAAAAAACTCAAACCAATCTTGTCCTCTGCGGCCCAGTGACTTGGAGAGCAAAGGTGGAGGGCGCTGAGCCACTCGCCTTCCGGGCGTCGAATCAATACTGCCAAATCTTCGGGCACCAAAAGCGCCAATCCATCCCACATGGACTGGGGCAAAGGATCCAAGGCCCCCCGATAATTCAAAAGCTCGCCTTTATCAGAAAAATAAAAGGTCTCTTGGGTCAAATGGGAGGTCAAAACATTCCGCCCCCCTTGAGTCTCTAAATGAAAATGCTCCGGCCATTCGCGAGAGAGCTTTTTGGCAATTCCCATCACCACACGCGCTTCCACCTCTGGTAAAAAATTTCGCTGGGCTAAATATTTAGAGAGTCTTTCTTTGCGACACTCCAATTTATTGGAACGATATTTTAAGAAATCCTCTTCAATTTGAAAGGCCTTTTGATCCAGCTCACCGTTTCCAAAATCGGTCCCCAGCGGCTTCATGCCGGCCGTGACTTCGTAAATGCCTTTGTCGATCGGGAAATATCGTGACAACTTCATAGTTTTACTCGAGGGACTTCTCCATCTCGATCCGTAATTGATTGTCCTTAGACAAATAAGTTTTCGTAATCTTAAATCCATGCTTGAGATTTAAAATCATCATTTCTGGAAACTCGTTTCGGGTTTTTGTGCGCAAACTTTTGTAGCCTCGCGCCCCACACCACTCCACCAGGGTCTTCATCATGAGAGAGGCCAATCCGAGCTGGCGGTATTCCTTTTTAACCCCACCCAGCCAACTGTAAAAAATCTGCTGATCGATTTCGTAGCCGAGTTTAAAACCCACTGGGAGATCGTCGATATAAACTACGACTAAGCAAGGGTTCCGAACCGTTTTAAGTCTCTCTAGGTCATCTTCCCCGTCCCAACGAGAAAAAATGGTTGCGGCAAGATCCGAAACAATTCGAGACTCAACCTCAGAAATCTCCAGGGAGACCACCACCCGGTGCGATATCGGAGCAAACCTTGGAACTCGATTTCCATTCCACTCAATGTCTTCAAAAAACATAGGACGAGGGCGCACCCACAACGACCCTAAGGCGTTGGGATAGAGAGCCTCGTAAAGCACCAGATCCTCGAGCGATTCACTGTGTTTGACAACACCCTTGAGTTTATAGAGTTTGTTTTTGTAGTGCCTGTAAAGATTCATAGGTCTCCGTTAGCCATTGAGCTTCGCCACGAAGGCCAGATAATTCGTCACAAGCTCGATCAGCTTTTTATGCTGATTCGGATCGATGAGAGTTCCGTCCTTTAAAACCTCATGAGCCTTCGCGAGAGCAAAGGTCTGCGGATACACATACGCACCCAGCGTCGCGAAGGGAATCGTTGAGGAGGTCAAGGAGCGAATCGCGCCAAATCCACCGGGAGATGCGCCTAATAATAAAATTGGCTTCTTAAGCAAAGGCTGTGGTCGCAATCGAGAAAGCCAATCGATGGTGTTTTTTAATGATCCCGCCATGGCGCCGTTGTACTCGGGGCTAGATATGATTAAACCTTGGGCTTTAGCAACGGCCGCACCCAACTTTTGAACACCTTCTGGGATTCCACTCTCTTCGATGTCTCCATCATAAACCGGTAAAGACAGCGCTTTAAGATCTATCACGTGGGCGTCGACGTCAGGAATGGTTGTACATATGTCCTTCGCGACCGCAACAAATTGTTTGTTGAGTGAAGCGACCCGTAAACTGCCAGAGAACAGCAATATTTCCATTTCAAATCCTCCGTGGAGATCTCTCCACAAAAAACACCACTATTGACATCTAAAACATTTTTTGAGTTGATTGTACTTACAAACCAACCGAAAGGCATTTATGCGTATTATGTTATTTTCTGTTTTAGCTATTATCACTGCAAGTCTTATGACAGCGTGTGCTTCTGTTCCTAACCGCGCCGGCATGGGCATTTTGTACACTGATGTTAAAGATTTCACAAACGTTGAGTACATCAACCTCGGAACGTCTAAAAAAGGTGTTGCTTGCGCTAACAATATTTTAGGCATGGTTGTCACCGGAGATATGTCTATCGAAGCGGCTAAGAAAAAAGGTGGAATCACTAAAGTTGCCACTGTTGATATGGAAGGTAAATCCATCCTTGGCGTTTACTCGACAGTTTGCTTAGTTGTTCGCGGAGAGTAATCATCATCTTTAGATGATTTGTCTTAAAAAGACCCCGAATTCAGGGGTCTTTTTCGTTGAGGCGGAGTTTATTCCGCCGCCGGTGCCGGCACAGGAAGCGGCCCCGCCTTTTTCTTCATCACTACAAAATAGATTCCCAAGATGACCAGGAGAGTGAAAAGCACGGTCGTCAGTGTCACCGGTTCGCTCATAAACAACCAGCCCAACCAAATGGCCACCACAGGATTGACGAGCGCGTAGGTACTTACAATTGTCGGTTCACCATGACGATTGAGCCAAAGGTACGAGCTAAAAGCCGCCACCGAACCAAAAAGGATCAGATAGATGAGGGCCATCACCGAAGAAAACGTGACGGCTTCCGGCTTAAAACTATCGAAGCCTTCAAACACCGACCAAATCACCAACATACAAACCGCGCCCACACTCATCTGCACAGAAGAGAATCGAAATAAAGAATTCTTCTCTGAGGACTTTCTTTGAATCAGTGTCCCGAAGGCCCAACTCACTGTCGCGGTGGCCAATGCCAACCACGAAATCAAAGTCCCGCTGCTCTCCGCCACCGCTTGAGACTGAGTGAGTAGAAAAATTCCAACAAGAGACAAAAAGATCCCCGCCACTTGACGAAACTGAGGGGGCACTCCCTCGAAAACTTGCCAATTGAGAAGCATAATCCAAATCGGCAGTGTGCCGCAGACCACAGCCACCAATCCCGAGGGCAAGTCGGTTTCTGCGAGACACACCAAGGCGTTCGCCAAAACCAAAAGCGTTCCACTGAGTGCGGCGATTTTAAAGTCCACCTTGTGCAGAGGTTTTTCTCGTCGAGCCCGACTCATTACGTAAAGAATTAAACTTGCAAAAACAAATCGAACGGAGGCCATAAAAAATGGGGGAAATCCCACAATGGCATATTTGATGGCAAGATAGGTGGAGCCCCAGACTAAGTAAATACAAGCAAAATTGAGTATGATCTTCCAACGAGCGACAGCGGTATCCATCTAAAATCCTTATGAGAGACTTCGGAACTTATCACCGAGGGCATTTCCAGCTCAATTTGTAATTTAGATCATGAAGTTATTCCAAGAATTCAAAAAAACTTCAAAATTTAGGCTCCCTTTCGAGGGGACTTATGCTAGTTTTGCCTCATGGATTCACAGACCTGTGTCACATGCTTAAAGCCCAAAGCCACCCATCAGTGTGGGCATTGCCACTCTTCCGTATGTAAGAAGTGCGCGCACTTTTCTGATGTCGATGATTTTGCATTTTTAAGAAAAATTCCTGCGACCCTTCAGCACAGCGCTTACTGCCAGACTTGCTATGACAATGTCGTCATTCCCGAAAAAGAAAGTTACAACAAAATCCTGGAAGCCGCTCGTAACATTTATGTTTTCTTTAGAGGACAAGGTAAAGAAGTTCGCCAGCTTTTTATCAAACGACCCGAAATCGTTTATGAGGTGGAAGGTTGTGCGGATTACGATGAAACAATTCTTCGTATGGCCTTCTATGCCGTTCAAGATAATTTTAATGTGCTCGTGGATGTAGAAGTGGACTCCGATAAAAAGTACAGCGGCTCCTACCAGACTCTCAAATGGCACGGGAAAGCCACCCCATCCTTTGCCGATCCGGAAAAGCTACAACGACAAGTAGATCCTAAGTTTTCAAAGTGGTAGTTAGATTTTGTTTTTTTTAATCGAACGATGAGCCGTGATTTTTGCTTGAGGTTTTATGGGCGCGCAGTTTTGGAAGGCGGCTCCAAACATCATCGACACTAGAATCATAGAAACTAAGAACGCCGCTTTTTTCAATGAACCCCTCACAGGAATATTTTCTAGCGTAGCATAAAAACTATTTTGTGAAAGAAAATCCTCTCCTCACCTTCAAAAAAAATAATGTATGTCTCATATTGGAACCGCCAAAGGTCGAGCGATTCCCATGCCATCGACCGCAAATCGATTTGCTTTTTGAAATTCCTCACATATAACTTGGTCATGTTCTCCAAAAAACGCGCCGTTTTACTTATCGTTGCAAACTCCGTCGGTACCGGAATTTTTACGACCACAGGATTTGCTCTGCGGGATCTACAGTCCCCTTGGCTCACGCTATTGGTTTGGTGTGTCGGCGCACTTTATTCTTTTCTCGGGGTCTACAGTTATGCCGCCCTTCATAGAAAATTTCCCGGCTCTGGAGGCGAGTACCACTTTCTCAGTCTGGGAATTCATCGCTATCTCGGAGTCATCAGTGGCTTTGTCTCTATGGTCGCTGGCTTTACCGCGCCCTTGGCGGCCGCCGCCATCGGATTTTCGGTTTATTTTCTTCGCGCGATACCCCTCCCCGTCTCTTCGCAAGTGGTGGCCTTTGTGGTCCTTACACTTATTTTTTTAATGCACTATTTTTCCCTCCAGCGCGGGATGAAGTGGCATGATCATTTTGTTTTTTTAAAATTAGGCTTATTCGTTTTACTTTTGCTCGCTGCTTTCTGCGTTTCGGAGTGGCGCATTCCCGAGTTTTCTATGAAATTTGATGCACTGACGTTCTCAGGATCATTTTTCTGGATCGCCTATGCTTTTTCAGGATGGAACGCGGTCTATTACGTGGCGAGCGAACTTCTCAGTGACGAAAAAACCGTGAACACCGCTTCTTACCATGGGACTCTCTTGGTCAGCCTCCTGTACATCCTTATGAACATTCCACTTCTGTTTGGTGTGGATTGGCAAAAGCTGAGCGGCTCCACGGAAGTGGTCGCGGTGTTTTTTGAGGTCAATACCGGGTACTCGGTCGAGCGTTGGGTGTCCGGGCTGATCGCTCTCGGATTACTATCGACAGTCTCGGCTTTCCTCGTCATCGCCCCTCGTGTTTATTCGAGAATGGCTGAGGATCGCGTGTTGCCAACCTTCTTCCTGTTTAAAGCAGGAGAACACCCCCGCCACGTCTACTTATTCCAATATCTCATCACTCTTCTCTGCATCGCTTTAACAAGCTTCGAATTTATTCTACGTTATGCAGGATTTGCTTTAACTGTTTGCTCATTATTTTCCGTCCTCGCGCTTTTTATTCATCGAGAAAAAAACGCGCCGCTGAGCTTTTATTTTCTTCCAACAATTTATGTTTTACTCACGACACTTCTCGTTGCCTACGGTGGTCCGTGGTTTTAATCCACGACCTTGCGCCAGAATTGACTGATCGAAGATTCAAATAAAAATTGGTACCAAAACAGAACCGCTCAAAAAATACGTCTGCAATTTCGGTGATTTGAAAAATGCATTTTGAAAATCAAGAATCGAAAATTAAAAATAATAGAAACCACCGGATTTATTTTTTTTAGACATATCCGTTCACGTCTCCCAAACTAAACGAACCGAAAACTAAAACCACTCATGGGAGGAATATGAAGAATATTTCATATCTGTTGATCGCATTTTGCTTACACTATTCAGAATCTGTCTTTGCAAACCCCAAAGAAGGGATTCAAGAGGACAGATATTTGGTTTACCAGGTGACCGCCAACTCTAAGATCAACGCTCGAAATTCGACGAACACGTTCGCAACATCAGCATCTCCTCTGTTGATCGAGGAAAATACTCACGTCATAGTTTTAGAAAAAACAAACGACATCCGTGAAAATACCTGGGTCCACGTTGGTCTTGAGCGCCCTCATGACGAGGAGACTTTCGAATCAGACTTTTGGATACTTGAAAAAGATTTAATGTCGTTGCCCCTCCGCCAGATTGAAGACGGCGTGCTCCGCATGACCTATTGCTATAGGTATGTGAAACGATACTTACTTGAGCACGGCATCGTCGATGAGTACTTGCCCGGAGCCTCCGCGTACATGGCCGCCTCTATTCTACCCAAATATGGCTTTTATAAAACAGGCCGATCCCCTTCACAAGCTATCATCCTTGACGTCTGTGTTTACAAGGGGGGACCCTCGGGACATGGTCACATTGAGATTATGACTCCTTCGGGCTGGTATTATGGGTATGGCTACAAATCTCAGCCCATAAAAAACCGGGTATTGATTTCTTGCTTTCATAAATAAAGTCCTCGTAAAATTAAAGAGCTCCATTCACGGGGCTCTTCCGAGGAGAAATAGCAGCTCATGTTTATATTATTGGCACTATCTTCTTTTTGTGTCTTTAGCTATTTCACTCTTCTCAATCCCATTTTAACAACCGTCTTGGCGGGTTGGCAGCTTCACATTATTTTTGCGGGACCGCTTTTGGCCTTTGCTGCGGGCAATCTGGCCTCGTACTTGTTATTGAAGACGCCAGCGAGAGCCCTCACTCCTAAATGGCTTTGCTACGCTTCGGTGATTGCCGTCCCCATCAGTCTTTGGCTGATCCGTACGCAACAATTGGCCTTAGACCAAGAGGCTCTGCTGCAGTTAAAAGCCCTCGATTATTTGTTAATAGAAAATGTCCTCCACTCCCTTTTTAAATCATTGCAATTCCGACTGCTCTTTCTCGCCTCGATTCCCTTTATATTTTATGGAATCTTCTTTAACAGCCTCTTAAAAGTTGTAAAGCCTGAGGACGTGAACCTTTTCTATGCCGTCGAGATTTTAAGTTTGAGCTTTGGGATTGTGTTTACAGAAGTGATGCTTCCTCGAATTTCACTTCAAGGAATTGTGTCCCTCCAACTGCTCTTGTGTTTTTATTTCGCTTTAAAAGAGGATCAGAGATTGAGACATCCCATCATTGCGATGGTGTCCCTTCTCCTCCTTGGGATCAACCTATTTCCCAATTATCTTGAGCCTGCACGCAATTTAAATTGGTCCGCCCGAGATTTTTCGCAAAAGTATAAAGTGACTGAGAAGAAACGAACTTGGACCAGTTACGCCAAAGTCCAAACCCTCCACATCGCCGGGCCCGACGGAAACTCGAGAATAATTTCCATTGGGGACGGAACTGGCCATGCTCGACTCCTCACCCAAAAAGACGGAGCTCCGCAGACGGTTAAGACTCATACCGACTCCATCACCATGGCTCTCCATCCCCAAAAATTACTGGTCCTCTTCTCAGGAGGCGGCAGCGATATCATTACAATTGGTCGTCTCTACCAGAACCCCCCGGCGATCACTGCCGTCGAACTCAATCCTTACGTGCTGGAACACGCCATGGAGGCCACCTTATCGGCAACTCCCGATTTTTTAAAGACCAGCGGCACCCAAATGCACATCACCGACAATCGCGCGTTCCTCGAGACGACGTCCGAGAAATTCGACACCATCCTTTACTCTTGGTCGGGGGCGTCCTATGCCCATTTCTCCGGAGCCATTCTCCACACGACTCAATACACATTTACTCACGAAGCTCTGGCCACAGCACTTCAACATCTTAACGACAATGGGTCATTGGTGATTTTTGGAGCGAATAAACTGAATCTCCTCTTCTCGATTCATAAAATTAAAGATCAGTTTGGCATCGTACCGGAAAAGTCTTTGGCCCTCTTTGCCGCTAAAGGTTCGGAGAAGAAGAGTTGGCGAGAAAATTGGACGATCTTCGCACTGGTGATTAAAAAGGGAGCCCTCAAGAAGGAAGAGGTTCAAGCGATCGAAAAAAGCCTGGAAGACAAAGATTGGGTCACCCTATACTCTCCCTTCCACTCGGATACTCCCGAACTTCTTCCTTTTTCCAGAGCTGTGAGAGCGAGCACCTCCACAGAGGCTCAACACATCATTAACGAGGCGTGGGGACTTTACCCCGAGGCCCATGGCGATGATAAGCCTTTTTTATATAACTTTTATGGAACTCAAAATCCTCTTTCACCTTCGTTTTGGACTTCGGCCTTTGAAGAGCTTCAAAGCTCACCTTGGAGAGCCTCTCGGCAAGCTCTTACGATTTTGTTTTTGCTTGTTTTAGCCTGTGGAATTTTAGCTCTGCTCTACCAAACGCGGAGTTCGAAATCCGTGGGGTCGGTGTTAATAAATATTGGGGTGGGTACACTGACAGGATATTTTTCCACATCGATGACATTACTTTTAACCTACAAAACTATTCTTTATATCGGAAATCCCTCAAGAGCGGCGTGCGTGGCCCAACTGAGCTTTATGATCGGGGGATTAGTGGCCGCCTTTTATTATAGACTCCAAAATGGCGTAAAATATTTAATACTGGCCTCCGGTGCTGTGCTCGGGTTTTCAAGTTGGATTCTTTTTTCCAAAACCCAAAACTTAATCTTTCACTTCCCGATCAATTATTTGACGTGCTTTCTCGGACCGTTACCTTTCTTTTTCGTAAGCACTTCGCTATTTCTTTTTTCAATTCAAGACGTGAAAAAAAAGAATGAGGCCGCTCTGCCGCTGTTTGTATTTATCAATTCAATGGCGGCAGTCATTGCGGCGATGATGACACCCGTCTGGGTAGAAAGTTACGGCGTTCGCCATTCGTTTATAGCTTCAACGGTACTCATTTTTTCTTTCTTCGCTTTGTGTACACTAGGACGTTTTCTTCATCAGAGACAATAATAAGTGTTCGTGCTCGGAATATCCACATGCTTTGCGACGAGAATTCATTCGAGAAATTCTTGGAGACTTTTTCAAACGATGCAATTTTTTGCTCCGATCCGCCTCGAAAACCAAAGGTGCGACGTAGTATTTTCGACAAACCGCCACCGTATTTCCGAGGTGCGATGCCACCTTTCGAATCACTTCGAGCTCGCGCTTCTTTTCCGAAGTCTTCGAACTCTTCTCGATAAAGCCCATCTCCAATAGGGTCTCTAGAGCTTTCACCGTTCCGCCCCAGGTTCTAAAATCCTTCGCGGTGACGTTCGAGCCTGCGATCTCTTTTAAATAATCGTTAATATCCGATGATCCCAGGTCATAAACCCGACCGTCTTTGTCTTGGTAACCGAAAAGATCTTGCCCCGGTAATTCTTGGCAACGACGGATGATACGACTTAAGCGAAGATCCGAAAAAGTAATCTCCCGCTGAACGCCACTTTTCCCACGAAAACGCAGATGAATCCGAGCTCCTGAGATATGAGCATGGTGATTTCTTAACGTCGATAGACCGTAAGATTTATTTTGGCGAGTGTAGATCTCATTGCCCACTCGAATATGACAGAGATCCATCATTTGAATCGCGGCGGCTAAGACTTTTCTGCGAGAAAGCCCCGGAGGCTTTAGATCTTGTTGAATTCGCAACCGAATCTTTTGAAGCGATTGTCCAAAATCAAAAAGCCGGTCAAATTTATTTTGATTGTGGTAAGCCACCCAATCCGGGTGATACTTGTACTGCTTTCGCCCCCGAAGATCACGCCCAGTCACCTGAATATGGCCGTTGGAATATCTACTCATCCAAACATTAGACCATGCCGGAGGAATCACAAGTTTTTGAAACCGTTCGAGGATTTTAGGATCCTTTACGATTTTATTTTTAGAGTCCAAATAAATGAATTTTTTGCCCCGCTTTTTTCGATAAAAGCCTGGCTCGTGGTCAGAAACATAACGTAAGCCTTGCTGCTCAATACACTTCACGGTTCGTAAATCGATAGGGGTCTTCATCATGCAGGTTCAACTTAGCAGAAAGTCTGCCAACGCTCTAACCCATCACCCGGCTATTCTCGCCCACAGAAAGATGCGAATTTCCCCAACGTGTAGAGAATGGCTACAAATCGATCTGTATTAACTTCAAAGCGAGTGAACAAATTTTCTGGAGAAGTCGTAGTAGTTCTCTAATGAAAGAAACTCCCCTAAAAGCCAAGGTCAAGCATCTAAAAAAAAGGGGTAACCATGAAAATGACAGTCCTATTCCTGTGTTTCTTTTTATTCAGCCTTACAGGATCTGCAAAACCAGATATCAAATCTCCACGCTCTAGTTTTAAGCAAAAAGTGATGGACCGATTTGACGCTCTTCTTAAAAATCGACCGGTGACTTTGTCTTCAGAGCTTAAAGAGATCGCACAGAATCGGACCTATGTGGGCTATCCCGGAGGCGTGGGACTTCAACCTTGGGTGTGGTTCGACAATTGGGAATCTTTGCGTGTGGATTTTGGTGTTCCCCAAAATCAAATATGGCATCGCGATCCCCCTAAGGGCCTCCACGTTTCTCATACGCCGGCGCAAGGTGTCTGGGGGGAGAGCGTGAAGTTTTCCGTTGTTGGCGGACAAGGTGGCTACGTTCAAGTCGAGAAAGAAGCGGAAGCTTTATACGATATATACAAACGCAGCGGAGAAAAGCCTCTCATTCTTTTATGTCATAGCAGCGGATGCCGACATTTGGTGAGCGTAGGCTCCTACTTGCGAGATCAAATCGGTGATGGAAAGTGGATCGAACGTGTGGTGATCATGCAAGGAGGGTTCTCCGGAAACAGCATCGCCGCCGATGTGAATCGTAATGATCAGATCCGTCGTCAAAAATTACGGGCCCGAGGAATGTCCGCTGAGGACATTCAACGCCGCTCCGAGGAGCTCTTCCTCTCGCAAATGCCGGCCTTCTTTTACGTGAGCGATAATGGTCGATTGAGCGGTCCAGAGCCGCGCTACGGGCATTTTCTCGGAGATCTCAGCTTTGGTCACACCGAGGCCGTTGTCAGCTTTGATCAAAAAGCGGCTCGAGGAGGACAATTCATCTCCTACAGAAATGCTCTCACCCAAGTGCTATTGGAAACCTTATATCCCGATGCAAAGTAAAAGTCGCATGGGCCTTCCCCTCAACTAGGGACTGACTTTGATAGAGTTAAGAACTTTATCAAAGTCAGATTCGCTCAGTGCCGATCTGCGGGAGAGAATAATAAATTTGTACACGATGGTCTTCGCTTTCCCCGCAAATCCATAAACCACGACGTCCCCTCCATTGATAAGAACCTTGGCTCGGCTGGCCTGCTCTAATCCCGGCACCTTGATTCGCATTTCGGTGACGTCGGGCTTCCCATCTCCTAGCTGCGAAGCAATGTCTTGAAGAGAAGATAAAAAAGCGGAGCGACTATCAAAGTCGTCATTTTTTAGATTAAAAATTTCTAATGCCCCTTCAAACGAAAGTCGCTCGTTGCTGAGAGTAAAGAAGTCGATACTTAAGAGAGCCCCGGGACTCTGCGCCGAGAACTGTTGCATGACTTGAAGAGCGATATCGGGATCTGACGTCGCCGTCAGTGGCCAATGGATTGAAAACGCGCCCGCACGAAAATATTTCCAGTCCTCTTCTTTGATGTACGAATGGCTGACTTGAAGAATATTTTCGCCCAATTGAGTGAGCTTTTCGCTTCGAGATTCGGAAAAATAATATCGTAAGCCCGCAGCCACAACAATAAGGCTGGCAATACCGGCGATGACCATTTTCGGGGACAAAAATAGCTCCTTGCTAGATATCCCTATATCGTAGGGGAACTGTTCTTAAAAAGCAAAATTATTGCAAGACTTGAGGGCTCTGCTGAAGACTCTGAAGTCTCTTGCTGAGCTCGACCATGCTCTGCTTCAGAGACTTCGTACTGAGTTCGAGACTGGTCATCTTGAGCTTTTCGGCATCTGTCTTAAGATTTTGAACCTCTTCGATCAACGTCGGCAATTGGAGCTCGAGTTCAGAGAGACGCATCGAGATTTTCGCACGATCCTGATCTGTAGCGACATGCCCTTCGGGTCGCTTCAGATCGACCAAAGATGCATTTAAAGCTTGAACCTTTTCTCCTAAAATACGGAAAGCTTCCATCTTTTGCGCGCGCTCCGCCTGCGCCAACTGCAATTCCTCGGCCTTAGCGGCAACCACTTGAGCGGCCGACTCCGCAGCGGCTCGGGCCTCGTTAAGAGCGCTCGACATCGCTACCACACCCTCAGAGACCCCCTTAGCACATTCGGCAAAACGCCTCATCAATTGCTGAATATTTTCGAAGTCGTTGTCGGAACGCATTTCCATGCCTCCAATTCGCGAACCCAACTTAATAAGCTCTAGAAATGTCTCATCGAGAGTGAGAACGGTTTCAGCCAACGGAGTTAATGTTTTGCTTTTAGTATTCGACATTAAAAAACTTTGTCACGAGATCTAGAACTTGCCAAGGACTTTGTGACCAAAAATTTTTGAGTAGATTTTTCAATATTTATTGAGAAATAGCCGCTGCCTCATCGAGCTGATATATTCGCAGCCTATGAAGAACTTCGAGCTATTCCATCTCCTTCCGTCTCTCCTTCAAACTTTAAAATCCAAAGGTTACAAAACGCCCACTGAGATTCAGAGCGCAGTAATCCCACTCCTGCTGGAAGGAAAGTCCGTCGTGGGAGTTTCCGAAACTGGAAGTGGAAAAACTTTAACCTACGCCCTGCCCGTGCTTCATTTGTTAAAAACTTTAGAAACTCAGGGAGACAAAATTACGACGGCCTCGCGCCCCCGTGCCGTGGTAATGACTCCATCGCGCGAATTGGGCGAACAGGTTGCAAAGGTATTTAAGGTTTTCACTCATGACACTCGTTTGCGGGTGCGCTCAGCCCTCGGAGGTGCCACCTTTGAACAAAGCCGAATCAGTGTGGCTGGAGAATTTGAAATTCTTCTAGCCACCCCGGGACGACTGCTTCAGCTGATCGAGAAAAAATTGATCGATCTTTCAGATGTGCGAATACTGATCTTTGACGAGGCTGATCAAATGTTAGATCAGAGCTTCCTGCGTGATTCTAAAATTATTGTTTCCTTTTGTCCTCCGGAGATCCCGATGGCTCTCTTCTCGGCGACCGTTTCGCCCACAGTCCAAGACTTAATGAACACCCTTTTCGAAAAGGCGCAGGTGATTCGGAGTAGTGGTGCCGGCAAAGTGGTAAAGACGCTCACCACTAAAAACGAAAAGGTCATTGATGGGGAACGTTGGCCCGTTTTCGAAAAGCACCTTCAACAAAAAGTGGACGGAGGAACGATTGTTTTCGCCAACACTCGTGAGCAGTGCGACACCATTGCTAAAATGATCACCTATAAGGGTTACAAATGTCTCCTCTACCGTGGAGAGATGGAAAAATTAGACCGCCGAACAAATCTTAAAAAATTTAGAGACGGTGAAGTGGATCTTTTAGTTTCTACGGATCTTGCCGCCCGCGGCTTAGATTTAGATCAAGTGGGTCGAGTGATTAATTATCATTTGCCAAAACAGATGGACAATTATCTCCATCGCGTGGGACGAACCGCTCGCGCCGGCCGTGAAGGCTTGGTGGTGAATCTCGTCACCGAAAGAGATTTGCCATTGATCGACTCACTCAAGGCGGGTGAAAAACCTCCTCGCCGTCGTTAGTAGTGCGGAGGCTTATAATGACCCGTCTGGATCGATGGGTCGCCCGCTTTTATCGTTTCTGAGACCACCTCCAGCGTTTTTACCATTTTGTCGATGAGGGCATATTGCTCGTCGACCACTTTTTGTAAGTCTTCGATTTGCTTTTCTTGATAGAACACTTTGATCTCAAGATCGATGAGGCGTTGATCGTTCATATGTTAGGATATGACACAGCCTTTCTCACGGCGCAATGGAACCGGCGAAATCTCCCCTCAAAGCATGCAAAAAGTTCACTCAGAGCGGAAGGAATAGCCAGTCTTTTCTACAAATTGTATGTTTCGCCTCTGAGTTCAATCACATTCCGTTACGGGGTATACACACAATGACTTACCAACTCTTTCGCAGTTTCGTAGTTTCGCTGACCTGTCTTTCTTTAATTTTTTCGGGAAGTCCTTTTCCGTTCTCCGTTCGCAAGGCTCACGCGCAAACCACCAATAACTCCTCACCTTCAAACGTTACGGAGGATGTGCCGGTCAGTCAGGAGCGTCTTCGTGAAGATCTCCAGCTCGCCCACTGGGTCAAGCTGGATCAAGAGATGCCAGCTCTGACAGAATTTGCTCTGGGCAAACCTCTCGTCGAAAACAATCAACCACTTTGGAAGATCGATCCTAAAAGCCCGGTTCTTGATGAAGACCCCTACTTCCTACGAACCCAAGGCTGGGTACCGCTCTCTGGAGAGCCGCTCAACGACGTCGCTCGCTGCGAAAGCATTTGCACCGGAAAAACGTCCAACGGCGAACTTCTTCTCTCCGTGGCCAAATCGAGTAAAGCTCTTCAACTGCGTCAAAAATTCACAGCGGTTCTCGAAACCGAGACATGGATCTTTTTAGCGGCCGACACCGACGAAATTTTTAAAGACAAAATAAGTTCCACAGGAGCTCCGGCTCAGGGACTTTTCTTTGTGAATAAAAATGATTTAGTCATTCTCTCGGAAAAGTCTCAACCGGTTCCTGTGTTCCACTTACCTCTCCCGGGACGAGGCTGGTTAGCGTCGGAAATGACCGCGCGTGAAGTTCCTATTTTTGATAAATTGGCTTTTAAAGCGAAGGATGGATTCATTCTCGATGTGGAAAAAACCGACGTCATCGAAATGGAAGAGCTCAGTCGGAAAAACTTCACCACGCTTCAGGTTGTCACTTTTGTCACCAAAGGGGTCAACGAAGCGGGAATTGCTCTTCCGGAGCCAAAGTCCACCATGGCGTTCGGACTTATTGCCAGCACCATCACTTCCAAAAGTTACTCCAGCACCGAGTCCTTAAATTTTAAACGAGCCAGCCAAGTCGCGTCTTCCCTCCTTCTTCCCACCGCTCACGCCGCTGACGAGCCTGAGGATGATCGCGAAAAAATTCTCGCAGCCGCTCGGCAACGCGGAGAACAGCTGGAAAAAGAACAAGCCGCCGAACCTGCAAAGAGATCGGTGTGGCGCCGATGGCTTCCGCCGGTGGCCCTCTACGGCTCTACGGGAGTGATGGCCTACGGCGCCGCTCAACATATCGATTGGACCAAATTCATTACCGACGATATGCCTCAGCGAATTCTGACGGTGGCGTCGATTTTTGGCGTCGTCGCGGTCACAAGTTTGGTCATGCGATACACAATTCACCGGGATTTCTTTGATAAGAAATATCCCAAGCACGAAGCCACAACACTTCTCGAAAAAATAAATCGAGAACATAAAGCGTTTATGGATGAATTTGTTTATGGGCTTCGCTTCTCAGCGGGGGGGACCGTACAGACTCTATTACGCTCCATGGATTATCTTAAGGACCGAATGTTCCCTGGCAATAAGATGATTCACGAGGCCTGGAACGCGACTTTAGGGTTCTACATTCAAGCGAGCTCTCGCCTCCCGATCGACTACAGATGTTTTTATCTGGGAGCCATCGTCTTTGGAATGTCGGATGCTTTAATGGTGGCGGTGGATCTGCTCATCTTTACTCCCTATATCATTAAAACGATGGGAATTACATCGATCGACGGAGCCGTTGTGGCGGCCTTTGCCTCGGCGACAGTTCTCTCCAACTTTTTAAGCTATCTGCAAACCGGTGCGTTGACCTACTCCATGGATATTCGAATGATCCACATGGATCGCGCCAAAAAAGAAGCGCAGAGAATTTTATCAAGCCAGGGCGTCGATGTGGAAAACCCAAAAAACGCTCACTTGGTTAAAGATTTACAAGAGGAAATTCTTTCGAGAGTCTCAAAGTCGGTGGGATTACCGGGTCAAGAGGCTTTTCTCTACGACGCGATTACGGTGATGGAAAAACTCATTGCGGGATCGGGCTACTCTCCCAGTGGACTTTCTCCAGAGCAGCGGGAAAAAATCAAAAGTCATAACTTCGTCTTAAAAAGCAGACACTGGGGACTCATAGTGACAGCCCTCAATAACGCCATTAACAATGCGAAGTCGATCCAACGCTCTCACCCGTCCGAGGCTGGCGCTAAAACCATCGAGATGTTGGAGTGGGCCCTAAAGAACAAAAATTGGAGTAGCCTCAGCACCATCGCGGGCGTGTCGCAAAAGGTGGTGACGGGTCCACAATCCGACACTCCCGAAGATCTCGAGAGTCAAATCAACGACGCCCTTCTCAAAGAGACGGTGGAAAGTAAAGCTACGGCAGAGGCTCCTTTGCCTTGGTGGAAATCTATTTATGTGGGAATTCGAACAACTCTGAAATACGCGACGACGAGTGAAGCCCGCAAAGTCCGAGATATTCGCATGGTCCTCTTTCTTATGTCGACCACCGGTTCGGTGAAAGATGTTCTCGAATTTCTTCCCCCCACGTGGACCAAAAAATCAGGGTCGCCCGAAGTCGCTCAAACTGCAGCGGAACTTTTTCACCGCGACTACATGGCTTTGTTTATTAAAAAAGCGCACACCGCAAAACCCACCGAGGAAATGATTCGGGAATACTCTGAGCGCGCCGAGCGTATGGTGCAAACCATGAGCGAATCGGACGCGATGCTCTCCGATAGCTTTATCCGCCAAGCCCGAAAACTAGACGTCATTGCTCAGCTCTACGAACAGGATCAGGCTCGTATTAAGTTTTTAACTTACGAACCTGATGAACTTTCCAGATGGGAAAAGAAACAGTGGGATAAAACTCTCACGCGTGTCGAGTCCAGCTGGGACGAATCGACTCGACCCATCATCTCCGAAAGCTGGAAAAGCGCAGGCGAAACTTATCAAGCTCGATACAAGGAGAACGATACGGACTTTAACATGAGTGACTGGATTAATGATACATCCAAGAAGCTCGTCATTGCCACGGAACTCGCGAAGCAGTTTGGATTGGAAATTTCCGATATTAATGAATCACGTCTTGTCCAAGACGTCGTCTTAAAGTCATCGGCTCAAGCCGAAGGGGAACTCAGCTCTCCGGAGATTAAGAACTACACCCAAAAACTTTCGCCCAGAGAACGAGAGCACTACGAGGCTCGAATCTTTTATCGTCACTTTGTTTCGAACTATTTTGATCAGACGATCACGAATGATAAATTTGATGCGTATTCGAAAGAGTTTCCGGGGCGCTTCCAACCGATCCGTGCGAAGTTGAGCACAAAAACGTGGGGCAAACCCATCATTAATGTCCTTAAAGCTTTGGAGATTGGCTTTAGATCGGATGCCGCCGCTTATTCTCCGGGACTGGTCTCCAAGCTCAACAGATCCGTTCCTTTAGTGCCGGACTTTTACCATAACTTTGTGCGTGGAGCGCGAAGCTTCCCTTTTAGCTTAACCGTGGGTTACGGCGTGTCTTATTATATTTGGCAGATTCATATGCCTTACCCGCTTTTAGTTTTTGGTCTCGCATTTAGTTTTTTACACCCAAGCATGGTCGAAATGAACAATCGCATTATGCGAAACTACAATATTAAGCCGATGGACGATGTCCCCAGTAAATTGACCTACTCGTTCATTCATAGTCGCCTGACCAATCCGCAGGTGATGTTCGAGATGATCTATGCCACTACGATCGTAGGCATTTTAACAACGCAGAACATCGCATTGGGTGTTGCCGCGACGTTGGGATTTTTCGGGACGAAATATTACTGGAAAACTCTGAAGGACAAAGAAAAACAACGTCTTCGCGAGGAAATGGTCGTCAAAGAAAATGAGACGATTGAACTTCGACAAGTGCGATGTCTCAATATTTTTAGCGCACCCTAAGAAAAATCGAACGACTTCAACGCCGCAAAAATAATCTTCTTAAGCAAAAAAACCCGGAAAACCCGGGTTTTTTTATTTTTTTTATTTTTTCTGCGGAGGCCTCAAGCCTCAACGACAGAACGCAATAACGATCATTTCGCAACGGCACCCATCGGAAAATTCCACCACTACAAATTATTTTCAATTTCAGCAGTAGAATTTTATTTGTATTCTTAAACAGTTACCCACTTTGAAACCACCTAGAACCCTTCACGGAACCACTTCACTCGCGAAATTATCATCTCATCTCATTAACTAATTTTTGTTTATATTAAATATTTATTGTTTAACACAATAATGGAGCGCTGCGATTGCATTCAAAGTTTTATTATGTCAGGGTTTAAAAAAAGAAGAGCAATAAGTGTCCACAACAAAGGTTCATCTGCCGAACTCGAGCGGCGAGGTGATGCCTAGGACCTCCTTTTGTCTCTAGAAAACCAACAACCAGTAAGAATGGAGAACTGATGAAATATATGAATTACTGCTTACTCACTCTACTCACTGTCCTCGCACCGCTCGCGTCATGGTCTATGCCTCAAGGCACGACGGTTCCCTCGGGAATTTACGGCCTCACCGAGGATGAAGTGATCACTCCTCAGTCCACGGTGCTCGAAGGGGAACTCACCCCCAACGATTCAGCAACGCCGTACTTTTTTCCAAAAGGAGTCACTTTTGCGGCTCATATTTCCGGAAATGTAGCGACATTGTCTTTAATCCTCGACGAGGCGGATGATCCGGATTTTCCCGAACAGATCCATCTGTCCTTAGAGGGATTTCGTCGATTAAAAGCCGAGTTCATTAGCGAAGGTACTCAAGAAGAGCTTATGGCGGCACTCACAGATGGAGAGGCGACAATTCAAAACGCGCGCTATGGCAGTAATACCTCTCGCAGAACTCGCTCTCGAGGGCGAATGCACTACAAAGGAGCACGAGGGTGCGTCGCCTATGTTCTCTCGAAAATTGGATGGCCCGGCGGTCGATCAGGGAACGGCGTGATGATCACACGAACTCTCAAGGCCAAGATGGGCTACAAACCCGTCAGCTGCACGAATCCTCAACCCGGCACGATCGCCTCATGGTCTGGCGGGAGTGGAGCGGGTCATACAGCGATTTGGAATGGAAGATGCTGGGCTTATGATATCGCTTGCGCCGATCCTGGACGAAGATTCCGATTGATCGAATGCGTGGCTCGATAGTTTATTTCGAAAGGCACTCGGGATCTCCCAGAGTGCCTTTATCGATTATTCCTTAGATGGCCCCATACTCATTTGTTTTTCAAGTTTGTCCAACCGCTCTCGCAGTTGTTGATTCTCAGTCCGGAGCTCTTGAACTCCCTTGATCAGAATGGACGTCATTCCAGAAAAATCGACGCTTTTAATGTTGTTGGCTTCTCGCACGAGCTCAGGAAAAATATCTTCAATATTCTGAGCTAGAACTCCGATCTGATCGGCACCCAAATTTTCCGAAGGGCGACTCCATCGGAAGCGCACAGGGACAATACTTCCAATGGCATCAAGTACACTCTCGACGATGGGTCGGACATGACTTTTAAGTCTTGCATCACTGGTTCCTACGACGAGCGGCGCAGTGATCGTTCCATCAGCCGTGAGTCCTCCCCGGATGCGCGTATCTCCCCCGACATCCAATTTTGTCGTAGGCTCAAAAACTCCCGCCAACCCGACATTCATATTTTTTAAAACTGTCATTGGGGCTTCTGAACTCATCCCTCCGTCCCAACGTTGAATCTGAAAAGCCCCCGCCATCGGGGCGCCCACTAACTTTTTATGAGCTATGACCCAAGAGTCGTCGAGAAGATTCTCCTCATCTTCACCCCCTAGATAAAGAGCCGAATGAGTAAGATTGTCATCACCAAAACCACTAACAATCAAGGCCCCTTGAGTACGTTCGCTGTGAATATGAAGGAGCGCCTGGGGGTTGCTCAAGCCAATACCTACGAGCCCGTTCCCATAGTAAATGTCGTTAATATTTGCGGTTCTTTGCCAGATTCCATCGGTCATCTTCGAAAGCGAGATGCACTCGATGATCGCGCCGGTGGATGGGTTTTTAACAACACGAATCCCGATCATCTTTGGAGCGAGAGTGGAAACTCCCGCCACTTTCTTTTGGGCAACAACTTGAAACGTGAGTACACCTTGACCTGTATTCGGCGTGGACGACGGCGTGTCTCCCGGCGTATAATTAAATGTCATTCTCGCAATGGTGAACGTGTTGCCGCCGTAGGGGGTATTGATCGCATAGAGAGGAGATCCATCGACGTTTTTAATATCATTCACCGCAGTTTCGGCGCCCGTCGATAGAGTGACGTGAGATAAGGTCTGCATGCAGGCCTTGGTTTGACTCAAATGCGCGCGAATTTCTTCGATGAGATTATCTCCACGAGAGCGGAACTCGACCATATTTTGGGACTTGGTCATTCCCTCAAACATACTCGCTACACCCATAGCAAGAATGCCCACCATCGAAACTGCGACCATAACTCCGGGCAAAGACATCCCAGACGATCCTCTCCATTGATTGCAATTCTTAGTTTCCATTCTTTTGCTCCCCGGAATAATCTTTCTTTAATATCTCTGATAAGGAGTTTAAATTCTCCATCACTTCCATCAACTGATCGCCCTTACGAAGCTGAGACTTTGCTCCAAAATTGCCTTTTTTGAGCTCATCAATCAGCCGATTGATCGGAACCAGTGGACCGAAGAATGTGTGCGTGATTTTGATCATAAAGAAGAAAATCATAAATCCTAAACTCAGAATAAAGAAAGCGATAAAACTTGTCGATTTTATCATGTGACGAGTGAACTCTTCGACCAAGTCGGGATCGACCTCGTGCACAGACGCCATGGCTTTCAGATTATAAATATTGGTGTACAACTCAAAGAAGAGAAGCGATAGCAAAAGCACAATGATGCTCAACGAGGATACTGTGGCGAGCATCAACTGCTGGTGCGGACGTATGAAGAAGTTCTTAAATTTTCTCTGATTTTTTCCCATAAGGAAATTTAAGCAGATGAGAAAATGGGCGTCAAACTTTATAAGCTGGTCATAAACTAATCGCGCTTGCCACACTCTTCAAACTGCAGACTCAGGCGATAAACTGTGTCCTTGGCCTGAGCATGTCGGAAAACCTCTATTTCCCGGAGCAGTTTCGCGATGGAATGACGGATGTACTGCATCTCTTCGGCACTGCCCACGAAGGAACAATCTAGGGTGAGACCCGATTTAGAAGATGGGTCTCCAGTCACTTCGTAAAACACCGGCAACTTCGACGGCCCTATGGAGTAGCTCTGATCTTCGACTTTGACGATGAGATTTTGCCCTTCGAGCGAGGCCAGCGCCGCGCGGAGCTCGGACTCCGAAAGATTTCCCGACTTTACGATCGCCTCCTCGAGCCCCTCGTGGTGAGCACACCCACCCTGCATCTCAATATATCGAAGGACCAGAAGTCCATCCTGCCCCACTCGCGAGGCCAACTCTTTAGCAAACTTGGGGGAATGCCCCATAAGTGCGCAGGCGTAGGAGATCTCGTAGTCGGTGAACTGAGCCAATGGCATAATTTCGAGAGCTCGGGTTTTGGTGATTTTTCGCGACTTACTTAAAATTTCCGAAACGGCTCCAATCGACAGATGCAGTGTTTTCGCCCACTGCCTTAAGGAGTATTTTGGATTTTTGACTTTACGACTTTGAAACTTTTCGGAAAGTTTAGCGACAAAATAATCAGACCAAGCTTCCGTAGAAACTTTAAGGTCCATGTCTATGAGATTTTCATCGTTCACTTTGATGTACATCAAACCACGAGATTATAAAAATTCATCTGCAAGGTCAAAACAACAAAATGGATTTCCTCCGGAACTCTCCGGAGAACACCGGAGTCCAACGGATACTCCTGAGAGCCACTTCTTGTTCCAGCAAGTGGATCAAAATTTCTAAAACTTCTCACTTTATTTCTTGAAATGAGTCGAGTTCTACGAATCATTTCGGGATTTGTTCCACTATTTTTTTGCAATCGTTTTCTACACCCCCCCTATCCTAAGACAGATAAGAACACGGGGGGCGTATGTTTCTTAAAATTTCGAGTAAAGCACTATTGACCGGTGTTGCGGTTTGCACATCAGCGGTGGTGCTCATATCTTTTCAAAACTGTGGCAAAACTCAATTTGCTAAAAACACAGCAGACCAAGTGAGTGGACTCAGCGTCGATGACGACTCTGACGGTTATGGCCCCATTCCCAATTCTCAAGATGATCCATCCGAAGAGGGTGGCTCCACCAACGGCAACCAGAGCAACACTGGAAACGGCCTCGGAACTCCGATTCGTTGCCGATTCAACAATATTTTTTACTCTGTCGGTCAACAAGTGACGGCCTTCCAAAACAGCTCTGGAGCGACATGCGTTTCCCAGCAGAGGACTTGTATGTCGAACGGTATGTTCAATGGTTCTTATAGCCATGCAATTTGCCAAGTGAACGCCGTTCAATCGAACTCATGTCTCTTTAATGGAACTTCGATTCCTCACGGCGGAAAAGCACCGACAAATAATCCCACCTGCCCCTCCGAGCAGGTGATGTGCTCCAACGGTTCAACTTCAATCATTAATGGTTGCGCCGCGGTCGTTGCTAAAAAATCATGCAGCTTCCGCGACAGTCAAGGAATGACGATCATCCTCAACCACGGGGCTTCGATCAACCTCTTCTCCTCGAGCAGCGTCTCTGCCGGTCAGATGTGCCAATCCCAAACTCGGGTTTGTAATGACGGCGTTGTCTCAGGGTGCTGCAAGAACCAACGTCGGTGGTCAGCCCCACAGATCCGAACTCTTGCTTTGATAGCGCAAGCACGGCCTCATTAAATATGTACAGAACGGCTTTACGACGAGAACCATCGAGCGCAGAAGTCTCATACTGGGCGGCTGAATTTGTCGGCATGGGAAGTGATTTCCGTACACGCGCCGCAAATCTCGCTCACTTCTTTACGACGAGCACCGAATTCTCGGTGGCGTACTCCGACGTATTTTAAAACTCATAGGGAGCCTTCGGATTCTACTTCCTCGAAAGCTCTTTTCTTTTGACCTCTAATGGACACACTTGAAAGCCGACAGAGTAGAGATGCGAATGTTTTCGATCTTCATTCTGCACTTCGGAAAGTCTTTTGCGAATAAATGCCGCGATATCTTCGGTGAGGCTTTGGTATTCAGCTTCGGTCAACAACCCGTTAAATGTTGAAAAAAATCTCTGATCCACAGGCTCCCTCTCCATGGCAACAAGGGCTTTTGAAATAATATCTTTATGATAGGTTCGAATTTTATTGGGAGTGGTGTTGGTTTGATATTTAAGAACTTTATAGTCCACTGTATATCCGCGAGAACGATTTTTCATAAGAATCCCTAATCGACACAAGGTTTCGACGGCGTCTTTAGCTTGTTTTACGGTAATTTCGAGTCGCTCAGATAAATCTTGAGGATCTAACTCCTCCTGAGGTTTGCGTGCGAGCTCACAAATGGCAAAATGATACCACTCCCCGACCTGCTGAAACTCATCGGCACTTATAATTTTATCACTCCGATACCGAAGTTGCTTCAGCTGGCTTTTAGCGATCTCGCGGTCTACAGGGCTTTTCGCCACTTCCATTTGCACCAGATCCAAAAACTCGCATCGGATATCTGCCGGCATACGTAGACGGTTCGCGACTTTCTCGGCGCTTCTGAGAGATAGACCGTATCGGCCCTTGATGATGTCACTAATATGGTAGCTTTCGAACCCGCAATCCCTGGAAAACGCAGCCAGCGAATAGGAACGGTTCTTTTTCCTTCGGGTCGTGTATATTGAAGATAGAATATCCCTGTACGTCGATTCCATATTATACTTCGTTTTAATGAAGTCTTATAAGGATTTCAATGCCTACAGTATCCGTTGATTTTTTTTCACTTCACAGGGTAATTACCGGATATGGTTCAACAAATCATTCTTATGTTGATGACAGTATTTTTGGGGATAGGGACCACTCAGGCCCAAACCCGCAGTGCGGACTTCTCTACCGAAGTGGGTAACGGCGGTTTCGCCATCGTTTGCTCTAAAGAAACTTTGTTTTACGATTATGCAGACCTTCTCGTTCACTTCCCCGAAAAGCTGAAGTCCTCGATGGTGGAGCAAATCAAGGATGAGTCTTGGAGGTCTCTGCTGGATCGAATTATAGAGAACTACAAACACATCGATGCCGAACGGGCGCTCCTCTTATCGGTTTTAGCGCGCACGAAAGACACCAATATACCTTTTTTAGCGACGGAGCGAGAACCGTTCATCTATGTCACGCCCAAACCCGCGATGATTTCTCTTTTGGAATCACCATCATTTTTAGGCTGCAAAATGGAACAGCTGTTCTCTTTTGTCTATCGCTTAGGTTTAAATTATGAGTCTACACTTTTTGGTAATTTTAAATCTTTCTACATCAAAGTGAGTTCGCAAGATTTATTTGAAAGGATGAATGAGATCAATAAAGCGTCCGCGATGCTTCATGAGTTTACTTACCTGACGCTCGCTCGCCAAGGGTCTTACGACGAAGCCCCCCCGCTTCTCGACATCATACCTCTCAGTCAATTTATTCTCTCCCTCCCCGACACGTCCAAAAGCTCTCGCGAGGACCTCCTCCAATTGCAAGCCGAGTCGGTGATGATCGCAAAAAAATTAGGACTCCGAAGTATTCAGTACTCGACTTTCCTGTTAGTCATTGCGGGATTCGATGCGACCGATATCGAAAACTCACCGCTGTACCGATTAGATTTTTACCCGCCGCCACTTCAACGAGTGAAATTGGCTTATGTCTATCCTCATAATATTTTAGTAAACCAGAAGGTCGTCAAGATTGCGGGACCCTCTGAATTTTATGAGAACGGACAACTTCAATCTTCACATCTGGTTCTTGCATTTCGGCCCGGGACATCGGGAGTCGAATGTGGGCGTAAGATTTACTTCAAGAACGATGGAAGTTTTGATCGCTGCGAATAGATCTTCGCTCCAAAGCCTGGATCATTCACGAGTTTGATCGGCAAAATACCCACCTTGGGCAAGGTCTATTTTTGTTTTGAACTGCATTTTTATAGCTCCAGGTTATGATGATCTGATGGACCTAAACCCCTTTCGTCTTGGGCATCGCCTCGCCCGCTATATTCTCCTCGCGCTGATGATATTCGATGGAGGAGTCGCTCTGGCGAAAGGTCGTCGCATCCAAAGCGATTCGGAAGTGGAAACGGACGAAACGACAACAAGAGTTCGTCGTCAAAGCTCAAAAACAAAGACCTCTTCTCGCAAATGGAAGGCGGCCGTTGGTCTAGGACTAAACGCAGTTCAATACACTCAATCTTTACCGCAGAGAGCGAACTTAACCACGTCGGACTCATCCACGAGCTCCTATCACGCTAAGATTCAATATCAGTGGAACCCCAATTGGAGTACGTTTATTTCTTACAAACAGGGCACTTCTAATTATAACCCTGCTTCCAATGTGGTCATCGATGCGACCGACTACACGTGGTCTGCGATCAACCTGGAGACCTTTTGGAAACTTTCCGCACCAAAAAAGAAGTGGAGCTGGGGGCTACGTTCGGGGGTGGCTCGATCGGCGATCCCCTTCCTTCACATCAATCAACTGGGGGATTTAGTTCACAAAGATCTAACGCTGAACACGGCCGGTCTTGGTGTTTGGTTTTTAACCCAGTGGGGGAAATTTTCCTTTGATGCCTCTGTGAAATATCAAATTCCTATCGGCGTTGAGGCTCCCAGCGGAGATCAAGTGGAGTTCGCATCTCCCATGTTTTACGAGTACGGCGCTACAGTATCGTACCCGGTTTATCGCGTCAGAGTCGGGCTCTTACTTTTAAATCAGACATTCAATTACGATTTTAGCTACTCGGATCAAGTCATCCAGAGTAAAGGCAAAGCTGAATTCGGAATCTTTAACGTTCAGCTTTTTACGTCGTTTCAGTTTTAATGATTTAAGACCGTCTTCTAACTGACTTTATATCACTCATTTTTAGCAGAAGCGGCAATGTGGATGTCGGATTCGCAATGACATATCAGTAACAAGCACTAAATAATTTGGCCGGAAATACAAAGTTTGATGCGATAATCAGTCACCATCGGATAACCACTCGACCCGGGGAACCCGCGGAACCAGAACCTGCGCAACTACTACATTCTCCCTGGCCACCGTTTTGAGCGCCGTATCCCGCAGGACTCAAATAATCGGCATCGCCGGTTCCTCCAGGGATCCGTCCGCTCCCGGAAGTAAGCGTGCCGGCGCCACTGGAGTCGTAACCAGAGCCACCCCCACCGCCGCCTCCAACACCGCTAGAGTGACCACCTTGCAGAAAAGATCCCGGGCCTGCTCCAGCTCCTCCACTCGAAGACGTTCCTCCAGATCCACAAGCTGAATTACCCGAAACGCCCCCCCCGGCCGCAGCGGACGCATCGTCCCCCCCCACCACCAACCACTGAACCTCTTCAGAAGCAAAACTCTGATGGTTCGAGCCACTGCAAGCTCACCATATGACTAGTCTCATCTCAGAACACTCAGCATTGAAGTGTAACACCCCACAGCCGGTGAACACGCAAAGGGACATTTGCCTCCGGAAATTCGGACAAAACCCAACAAT
>JAIEOS010000022.1 GCA_019750295.1 Bdellovibrionales bacterium
ATCCCGACGTTGCCTGAAGCATCAATTCGTACACGCTCAGAACCATTCGTAGATGCAGCTAAAACGTCGGCGGACGGTGAATACCAGCCGGTATCTGGATCGCCAGCAAAACTATAGGTGGGATTTGTCGCAGAACCCGCAGCTGTGGTGATCAGAGCTCCTCGAGTTGTCGGGGACTGAAGTCCTACGGTATTAAAATCAAAGGTTTGAAAGCCACCATTAGCTACGCCGATGGAATTGGAATTGGAGTTGTAAAAGCCAGTATCCGCTTCTGTAGTAAAACTAATGCTCGGAGCGGCGGCGGTCCCGGTATTGGCATTGACACTTGTCGCGGCACTTGCGGCGGTCCAACTTAAAACTCCAGATCCATTGGTGGTGAGTACAGTTCCACTTAATCCATCAGCATTGGGTAAAGTCCAAGTGATGTTCGCGGCCACTGTCGCTGGAGAACGAAGTGCGACGTAATTTGAGGAATCACTATCTGCAAAGCGCACTTCGTTTTGCGCATTTAAAGTTAAATTTCCGGTCATTGTATCACCGGATTTAGCGAGCTTTTCGCTATCAAGTTCATTAAGGGCGGCTTGCGCTGTCACGGCTGAAATGTTTCCTGAAGCCGAATTTGTGATCTGAGTTGCGGTGTAATCTCCAGCTGCCGCAACGACGGCGCCGGTTCGGGTAAATACACTCACAACTGCGTTGTTGTCTGATCCGCACTCCCATTGTTCCGCAGTATTATTCCATTTCAAAGTATCGAGGTTTGTACAGTTTGTATTATTGGGCTTGTATTTAAAATATTTGGAGCCGCCGTTTATAATCTTATCCACACTGACCGTATCAATCTTAACATCGGTCACCGCGCCATCATTGATCTTGGCGGTAGTGACGTTGGCATCTAAAATTTTTAAAGTCGTGATTGCATTATCTGCAATGTCTACTGTCGCTATTGTACCGTCATTAATGTGAGTTGAGGTGATTCCGCCAGTTGCAACTCCGAGAGTGGCAGGCCCCGACGCTGCTCCACCCGTGAGGCCACTTCCTGCAATAACATCGGTAATATCTCCATTATTTCCTGCCACCCAATTGAGCACCCCAGAGCCATTCGTGGAAAGAAAGGCTCCGCTTGCTCCATCGGCGCTGGGTAGAGTCCAAGTGATGTTTGAGGCGACTGTCGCCGGAGAGCGAAGGGCTAGATAATTTGATGAATCGCTGTCTGCAAAGCGCACTTCATTTTGCGCGTTGAGAGTAATAGCCGCGGTGGAAGTGACCGCAGCGTTTGTGGTCAAAGTACTATTTAAAATGAGCGCACCACTCATGGTGTCTCCGGCTTTTGAGACTTTTTCGGAATCTAGCTCATTGATCGCAGCCTGAGCCGTGACGGAAGATATATTTCCTGAAGCAGAGTTCGTGATCTGAGTTGCGGTGTAGTCGCCAGCCGTTGCAACGACGGCGCCAGTGCGGGTAAACACACTCGAAACGGCATCCGTATTTGTGTCGATGTCATTGGCACAGTCCCAGCGTAAATCAACTGTCGACCACTTAAGAACTTGGTTGTTTGTACACACAATTCCGTTAGGAGCGTAGGTGAGATAATTTCCTGTGCTACTGATGAGTTTTTCAACACCTATGGAGGTGATTTTTGCATTTGTCACTGCACCATTTAAAATTTTACCTGTGGTTACAGCGTCATCTGCTATATCGGAAGTGGCTATGGTTCCATCCAGAATTTTGCTAGTTGTCACCGCATCACCAGCGAGTTGAGTTGCGGTGATGCCACTTGTTTTAACAAAAATTTGGTTTGATCCGTTCATGCCAATGGTTGAATCATCATATAAAAGAGAAAGGGAGATAGCACCACTTGTAGCCCCTCCAGAGAGCGGAAAAGTAGTATTCACCGCCGTCACATCGCCACCGGCGTTATCATCACTACCGCACTCCCAACCGGTGAGAGAGTTCCATTTTAAAGTCTGTCCATTTATACAGGCCGAAGCTGCAGGGGCGTAGGTAAGGTATTCCGCCGGAGCGGAAACAATTTTTGTGGGGCTTAGGGTATTAATTTTTTGATTTGTCACACTAGTGTCTGCGAGATCGGCTGTCGCTATTGTACCGTCTAAAATCTTTCCCGTGGTCACCGCATTTGCATTGATCTTTGCGGTAGTTACTCCTAGATCCTTAAGCTGTAGCTGGTTAGAACCGTTGATTTCAATTCCTGTATTATCAGTCAAAATGCTGAGGGTCGCTGCACCTGTGGCGACTCCGCCACTTAAACCACTTCCCGCATTGGTATTTACTGCTGTGATGTCGCCAATCGTTCCCGCCGTCACCGCGTCTAAAACTTCAAGAGCCGAGCTTCCGTTCCACCACATGAGCTTTCCGGTGTCAGAATTATACCAAGAAGCCCCAGCATTTGCCACTGTCAGTGGACTTGCGATAAGAGTCGCCTGTTGGGCATTCGTAAATTTACCAATAGTGATTGTTTTTTGGGAAGACATTGTGATGTGGCCGCTTCCTAAGAAATCAAAACCGCCCATCGTAAGGCTTCCGCCCATAGTACCGCCGGCCAGTGGAAGTTTTGTAGTGTCTGTCCCTGTGGGAATAACTCCTGCTGGAAGTGTACCTGTTGTGATTTTTGAAGCATCAATGCCGCTTGCGAGCATGGAGTTTGTCACTCCCCCTGCGCTAATAGCGATAGTGCCACTCGTAGTGATTGTTCCACCACTTAAGCCACTTCCGGCAGTGATACTGGTGACGGTCCCTGTGCCTGCACCACCTCCGCCGATCACTTGTACGCTCGTACCATCATAAAACTTTATTTGATTTGTGGTGGAGTCAAACCATGTTGCCCCCGCCACTGGGGCCACAGGGTCTGAGGCAAAGCTAGGAAGATTTGCACCGTTTGATCCTACGGGCATATAGTTAGGACTTGTTCCTGCGATCAGAGCCAAAAGACTGGTGTAGTTTGTTCCGCCCAATAAACTTTCTAGATTACTTTGGGTGAGATTTTGTAAAGCATTAACCTGCACAAAATTACTCGGAGTTAAACCTTGAAGACTATTGGCGTACCAAGAAAAGGGGGTCGATTGCATATGAAAATCTTGCGCTAACGTTACCAGTCCACCGCCGTCGTTATAACTAATGCGCATCTTCCGGGTATGTCCAGAGAGCGCATTGTAGCTTGTGCCCGAAGCGCAGGTGGTGATGCCGGTAAAATTTTGACCATTTTTAAAAACATCTAATAAAACCGAAGTGTCCTCAAAGTCGGACCCAGATCTGATCCCCGCGCCGATATTTAAACTAAAAACTCCGGTCGATCCCAACATGTTGATCGAGTGTTGTTCCTCAAACATGACGCAATCGTTAACCGGTGACAAAATTTGAATTCGAAACATCACCGGATCTGCTTCTAAAGGGATGCCTCCGGCTTTTGTGATCTGCCCCTGATAAACAAAACTTGAGGGAACTTGGGCTAAAGATTTGGCACTAAAAATAAACCATGACAGCACAAAAAGAAGGGAACATATCAATATGTGGGTGTGGTGCCTAATCATGATATATAGGTATCGGCAAAAGCCTTAATATATTGAATATTCTTTACATATTTGGATAGGATCGCGTCTCGATATAAGACGAAAGTGGTGTGTGTTTACGACAATAGGCTGGATTTTGTTGGGAACCGTAAGCCTAGTCTAAAAAAGATTACTGATAGTACTTCAACAAAATATATTTTAGTGGATCGCGCTGGGATCGGATCTCAAAGTGAGACCCGTCTGTTCGATCATTGGTTTATTCAGCAAAAATGGAGAATATATTAAATAAAAAAAATATTTAGCCAATAGTGATTTTAATCTCTAAAAAACGACAGATGTAAAAGAGCATGGGTAGGCTAGGGTAACGTCGCGATTGTTCGATTGTTTTTAAGGTGCTTAGGCCAATATTAAGCTGCTCGGCGAGTTCTTCTTGAGAAAGTTGCAAACGCTCTCGCTTTTTTTGAATCTTGCGAGCAATACTTCGCAGCTGCTTTTCCGCATCAATTTGAAATCTTCGGGGAAATCCCTCAAGTCTTTTGCTAACCATCACTCATAATGGCAACACGAGGTTACTAATAGTAACAGCGACTATTAGTAACCTTTTTTAAAGGGCTAATAAATCCTTAAAAGGAAGTGGATAAATAAAAAATGTTTTCGATTGAATTTATTTTGAATGAGTAAAAGGCGGTGGAATATGTCATTAGAGTTAGCGCCGACAGAGTAACCGTCACGTCATGAAATAAGAGTCATTGGTGACAAAAACTAATTTCTAAAAAAGTATTTTTAGTGTTTTCTTTTTTGTTCTGGCGGAAGCCAAACTTTTCCCCACTTAGTTGATTGTGAGTCTTGCAGGACTTTCAGAGTTTGGATGCGCGAAAATTGAATTAAGCGCGAAAGCTGACCTGTTGCTGCAAAGAGCAAGACGATAAAAACAGCTGTTTGAATAAGTTTATTAGGAATCATTTAAATACCTCCAACACTCTTCTTCAGATGTGCTTTGTTAAAGTTAAGAATTTGACTGATCGTTTTACGAAACCACCGTCCACCATTTTTTGTATGGACATTTTTTTGATCTAATATATCCACGATCTGCTGAAGAGTTTTCCCCTCAGCTCTGAGTTGGTGGATTTTTAGAACCCATTTCCACTCCTTTTTATTAGGTCGTAATTGTCCGTTGACCACGTCCCACCCAAATGGTGCTTGAGACGATTTACTGACAATGGCACCCTGTGCCTTAGTGACATAATTCCCAATTTTGAGGGTTCGACATACCCGGCGGACGGTTGTTTCGGAAATTCCCAATCTCTGAGAAGCGGTGGTAAAATCACATTTATCCCACTCTATGAGCTGTTTGATTCCTGCCACAATTTCGGCTTTTGGTTTTGTTAGAAAAGCCTGTGCATTTGAGCCTTTAGGTGTCTTAAAAAGCTTGATTTTAGAGGGAATTATATCTATTTTGAAATGAATGGCGAGGGGTTCGATGACTGACCATACGCTCACCCCATTTTTCCAAAGCAAAAATGTTTCTGTCGCTCTCCTGAGAGCCTTTTTGATTTACACACATCGGAACCTTCAATAGCATAAAGCGAATGATGCACATCATTTATCTATTTGTTCTGATGAGCTTCGCGAAGGAGTCAGCTGTGACAACGAAACATCTCAATGTTTTAGGTCAACCTCTCGAACTCTGTTGCGATAAACCCAAAACGGGTTTTTATCGGGATGGGTATTGCACTTCGGGGGAAGAGGATCGGGGACGCCATGTGGTTTGTGCTCAGGTCACCCAAGAATTTTTAGATTTTACTTTGAGCAAAGGTAATGACTTGATTACACCGAGCCCAGCGAACCTGTTTCCCGGCCTTAAGCCAGGAGATAAGTGGTGTCTTTGCGCGCTTCGCTGGAGAGAAGCACTCCTTGCTGGGAAAGCTCCTCCGGTAGTTTTAGAAAGCACAGACAAAAAAGCTCTCGATTTTGTCAATCTGGATAATCTTAAGGCTCACAAGCTGAAGTAAGATTATTTTTTTAAAGATTGCTCGTTCGCTTGGATTTCATTTATATGATTTTTGCAGCAGCTCGTTGGCCAGAGAGGAATGCAGCTTCGACGGTGCCGTAGACATCGCTTTGGCAGGCTTCGCCGGCGAAGTGCAAGCGGTCTATGGATTTTCCGATTTCATCAAAGTCGGACTCGCGGCTTCCCACTTTGGGATAGGAGTAGGACCCGTGAGCCCATTTGTTTTTACCCCATTGGGTGTTTTCAATCGAGATAATATCTTTCTTTTCGAGAAACGGGGCGCGGGACAAAACGTATGACGAGAGTTTTTCAGCCGACATGTTTTCGACAAGGGTCGCTTCATCAGACACGGCGATACCCACGAGAACATCGGACTCAGAATAGTGGGGTAAATTGAAAAATTGAAACCCCCGCTGCGAGTCGCTGCCAAGAACTTTGATCCACGTGGGATGATTTTTAAGCTGTTTGACCTTCGTCGGAGTGAGGCGCACAAAGATTTTTGTAAACTGCCCGAAACCGACATTCTGAATGGATTTTGTTTTGCGAGACGGGAGCGGAGGAATAAAAGTGATGGTTTGTCGTTGAAGAAGACTTAAGGGGACAGTGACAATCACATGCTGACAGACCATTGGAGGTGCACTTTCAAAGCTCACTTGAAAGTCTCCATTTGTCAGTTTTTCGATCCGATTCGCAGGCTGTTTAAGCTTGACGTTAATTCCTTGAGAAAGCGCCAGGGGAACTTTATCGTATCCCCGCGGAAGGATGTAATCTCCTCCGGAAAACCAAGAGGACGATCCAAATTGCTCCGCCGAGAGCTCTTGAAGAGCGGCCCCGTAGTTCTCCTCCACATAAATCTTAAACAAAAAATCGAGCCATTTTTGATCGATGGCTTCTATTTTATTCTTTATGATGGCGTTTGACAGGGCTACCGCAAGAGATTGATTTTTAATCTTCGATCTACCAATCATTTCGCCTTCGATTTTTTTAAAAAGTCGAAACTTTTCTTGATAATTCTTCGCCATCACCTGGCTCTTATCGATCTGCAATTCGTGGATTCTATACTCTCGTTGGTTTAAAGAGTCTCAGAATGGGACAGGCTCAAAATAACGAGGCGATAATCTCGCCTTTAGGCGGTTATTAAGGCTTATTGTCCCTTCTTTAATCACAGAAGATGCTCCGAGGACTTAGTCATGGGCCTTATATTGCAAACTTGACGTTGAGTGCTTTTAAAACAAAAGGAGAAAAAATGTTCAATTTTTTTGAAAAGACCGATTCATCCATTAAAACGGATGTGATGAACGAATTAAGTTGGGATCCCAGTATAGAGGCTTCGCAAATTAAAGTGACGGCTGATGACGGTATCGTTACTCTGCGAGGGACCGTGCCCCATTATTTTGACAAGTCCCAAGCCGAAAATGCTGCCCAAAGAGTGGGTGGAGTTCGTGCTGTTGCGGACGAATTGGAGGTGAATTTGACGGGCCCCTTTGAAAAAAGCGACGAGGATATCGCCGGTGCGGCAGTCTCTGCTCTTCAATGGAGCTATTCTGCGCCCCAGGACACAAAAGTGTCGGTGACAAGAGGCTGGATCACTTTACGAGGAGAGACGGAGTGGGATTACCAGAGAACCGCGGCAAAAGATGCGGTCAGGAATCTCCTAGGAGTTCGCGGAGTCACCAATAGTATAACGATGAAATCTAGGGCCCAACCCTCCGACATTAAGAATCGTATCGAAGACGCTCTCAAGCGGTCCGCCGAGGCTGAAGGTCGCAAGATCCAGGTTTCCGTTAAAGGTAACGTCGTTACTCTCAGTGGAAACGTGCACTCCATGTCTGAAAAAGACGATATACGAATGGCAGCTTGGATGGCTCCAGGGGTGGTCACTGTCGAGAATAATCTTAGAATTTCTCAGTAAATGATTTGATAACCTGTGTGAGACTGATCGAACAATGCGTTGGAACCGTTGAATTTTTTGACGTAATAAAAGTCTCCATAGGTTATAGTTCCCACTTATGAAAAATAGAGTCGGGATCTGGATGCCCCGTAAAAAATCGATCGTTCCCCTGTTAACTTTGGCTTTCCTTTCGGTTCTTATTTATATAGTTCCCAATGCACCTCTGGATCCTTGGAAGTTATTTAATCCACGAAAAGTAGCTACGATGATATTCGCATTGTCATTAGTTCAGATCGTAGGCACTTATCTGGCTCATTTTATAGGTGTAAAGTTGGGTGCGGTCATCACAGGATTTCTGGGTGGGCTTATCTCTAGCACCGCGACGATAGCTTCGGTCGCACGAAAGAGTCGAAAAAACACGATCAGCGACGTTACTGTTGAAGTGATTACTATTCTTTCGGCGATTGTCGCTATGCTATTGGAATGTATTTTATTTCTTTTTGTCGGAGCGAATAAAATTAACTTTTTACTTTTGCTCCTCTTTTCCGTTCCCCTAGGCGCCACACTAGTTCTCATCTTTTTTAAATCTAGAAATTTGGGAAATCAAAAGATAAATCATTTACAAGTGGGTTTTAGGGTAGTGCCCATTCTTAAGTTAACTCTTTTTATTTTGATGGTACTTTCCTTGTCTAAGGTTTTGCAGGAGTGGTTGGGAAACAATAGCCTTTATGTACTTACTTTTATTGTCTCACTTTTTGAAATTCATGGATCTGTCATCGCCAATGTTCAGTTGAATGCCGCTGGACATATTCACGCAGTTGCGCTTGGCCATCTCATTGCAATCTCCATCTTTGCGTCGATGATTTCTAAGATTCTAATTGTATTTTTCTTGGGAAGTACTGTCTTAAAAATTCAGACATTGAAGTTTTCGGGAGTTCTTCTGTTATCTTTAGCTTGCGGTTGGTTTTTGTTTGTAATGATGCAGGATTATTTTAGAATCTTATCTTTATAAGACACCATTTTGATAAATGACAATTTGGTAAAATTTTTTCTCAAAGCGAAGCGAGTTCCAAGTTCTGGATTAATTGTGGATTTAGAAGTTGAATTATAAATCCGATAACTTAGGTATGGAACGTTGGTTTTCTAAATTCGGATATACCAGTTTTATGGTAGCCAGCATCGGGTTACTTTCTTGCACCAAAAACTTAGAGTATCAAGATTTACGTGTCGGTGACGTTGAATTCTCTTCGCTTCAGGCGAGTAAAAATATCAGTCAAAATCAAGTGCCTATTGAAACTAAATTGAATGTGCGGAGTTACTTTTCAAATTCCGAAATTTCTTTGGCCCTTTACGATTCGGAGGATTGCTCGGGAGAATTTGAAGAGCAGTCGCAAGCCTCGTTCGATCAGCAGCATCCCAATCCGGTCACTCCGGTGGTTCCGCCGTCGCATGGCTATACCGCGCAGACTTCAATTCAGGCGCGTTGGAATCCTTCTGTTGATAAACTAATTTCGGGCTTGGCGGAGCTGCCTTACAAAATTAAACTTTACGATCAAACGATGCAACAGCTCCCGCAATATTTAGTGTGAGTGGTTTAACATATAGGAACGTTTGGTGTCAGCGCTCCGATGGTGCGGCAGTAAGCGATGGATTCTGCGGCGGGGGCAAACCGGGCAATTCGCAAGGTTGTACTCGCGGTGGTGGAGCGTCTTGCTTTACCGACGAGACCTTTATTGAGCTTGCTGACGGTCGTCGCCTGACTATCGATAAAATCCGCGTCGGCGATAAAGTGCGCTCCGCTTTTGGCGCAATTAATACCGTGGTCTCCGTCGAGAGAGAGGGTCGAAAACTTTTCGCATTCAACGGAGAGAAGCCTTTCTTTACAGCAGAGCATCCATTCCTCACGTTGGATGGATGTAAGTCTTTGAATCCGACGGCCACTCGCGAAGAGCATGGGTTTGTCGTAGATGGTCGATTAACAAAAGACGATCTCGTACTTCTTCATGGGCGGTGGATTCAGATTGATAGCTTTAATACGCAGCAAGAGTACACTGCGAAAGAAGTTTACAATCTGATCTTAGATGGGGATCATAGTTATATTGCGAATGGCTACGGAGTGCATAACAAACACTAATACGGCAGTCGTTCGGAGAGGGATCCACTTTGATGACGACCGCCCAAGCCCATAGAGCACCTCTGCTTGTCGATAAGATCATTTATGTGCTGTTGTCGTTAGCATTAGTGAGTCACGCCTTAGATATCTACCGTCACTTTCCGATTTATTATGGGTTAAGCCTTCAGAGCGGAGGCATTGCGGCTTTAAGTTTTTTCTTACCGCTGAAGCCCGAGCACCAGAGAGGTCTTCTCCTGGGGCAGATGGTCTTTCACTCTTTTATCATTTTGACCTCGCTCCCAGATCTCACCAATCACGAAGTCATGCTGCTTGTGATTTATGTTTCGTTTTTCTTTCAGATCGTAAGGAGATCTGCGGCGCCCTTATCGGCCGTGCCCTTAGTTGTTATCTTATTTTGGATGTACTTCTGGTCGACCTTTCATAAATTCAACTCGGACTTCTTTTTTGCGCCATTTAGTTGCAGTCAAGCCATGTTTTATAAGCTGGGGGGCTGGAAATTATCTCCCTGGGAAATAACGGTCTTTTCCCTGGGGGTGATCGCCATCGAAGGTGTGCTTGCCGCGACATTGTTGTTTCGTCGCCTTCGGGGATTTTTTCTCGTCTTGGCCTTTTTGTTTCATAGTTTATTGCTTTTCTTAGATGTCGCTCCGTTCACCGCCAATTTGTACGCACTTCTGATTTTGCTTTTGCCTCCGGCGGTGCAGGGACGGTGGTTAGAGACAACGGCTTTAAGAGATATTAAAATTTATGTGCTCTGCGTGATCATCGGTCTCTGCGGCTTTGAATGGGGTCTTGATTCATTACCTTTATGGCAGGCGATTCTTTTACGAGAATTTCCGTTCTTATTGGGGGCTTTACCGGCAGTTTTCTCCATTCGAAAAATTTACCGTGATTCAACTTCGATCGAACTTCCTCCGCTTCGTTTCGGTCGCCCCTTCGCTCTCCACCTGTTTCTTTTTTTATGGGGATTTCAAACTTATATGGGTTTAAGGACCAACGGCACCTTTAATATGTACAGTAATTTGATGACAGAAACGAAGGGGAATCATTTTTTAGTCCCGCAATCGTTATCGTAACTGTTTCCCTATCAGCACGATCTGGTATTGATGGAGTTCTCGATTTATCCTAAACACTGGAAGCTCCAAAGGCTTCATCGCGTTTGGGTGCCGAGAGTGACCCTCGACAATTTGTCTCAGAGTCTTCGACGGGTTGACGGTCCCATCGCCGGTCGCGTGACGACCAGTGAAGGCTCTTTTACCACTTTAGATTTAGCTTTCGAAACTCACCCCCTGTGGCTTCCTAAAAATTATAATTTTACACCTATAACGAGATACTATTTTGATATGCGTCCCACGCAGACATCGAGGTGTGAGTGGTAGTGGGATTTCAAAAGCTAAAAACGACCCAGGAAAAAGCGGCGGGAGTCTTACTGGTCTTGGCTCATGTGTTTAGCGTTTTCGAAGGGCCCAATGTACAGGCGTGGAACGTGGTGCATCTTTTGATTTTGGGACTGGTGTTTCTTTTGGGTTTTTCGCGATGGACTTTGCACATCTTGGCCCTCTTTACTCTCATTTACGCTTTTTTCTACTTTTCTTGGCTTCCCGGAACGTTCTTTTTACTTCTGGTCGCGACTGTTGTCTTGGCCACGGATCTTCGCGAACGATTTATTTTACGCTGGGGCCTTTTCCTCGCTTATTTTTTGCCATTCTTTCACAAACTCAATTGGGACTTTTTAAATCCAGAAGTGTCCTGCGCTCAAGAGATTTTGACCCTGGCTCCCGGGTTGCTTTCACTCAAAGAGCAGATGCAGGGTGTTTTACCTTACTTCGCTCTCATGACGGAAGGAATGATGTCTCTCGGTCTACTGGTCTCGAGCACCGTGCCGTTAGCGCTAGCCGTGGCGTTGACTCTTCATTTGGTCATGGTGCTCGCTCAGATCTATACGTTACCACAGATCATGCTTGTGATGGTGACGGGATTTTTCGATTTCGATAGGGTGGATGCGAAAACGATGGATCGTTTTTTGTGGCGACATGTAGCTTTATGTTCCCCTTTTATACTACGTAAGCTGGATACGTCGATGGGATTAGGAATTATATCTTTAATCTCCGCTTGGATTTCGATCTATTCTTTACTGGATTTATTTTTCTGTGCCATTCTCATTCATTTTGCTTTTTTTATTTTTCGACACAGGCTTTATCGATCTCCCGCTCTATCGATTCAGGGATGGACTCAAAAAATATTACGCCCGTGGGTGCTGGCGGTCCTCATCATATGGGGCTTGAGCGCTTATTTGGGTTTAAGCACGTCTTTAAGTATGAGCATGCACAGTAATCTTCGAACAGAGAAAGATCCCAATCACATTCTTCTTGGACGCCTTCCGCAGCTCTTTTCGTATCAAAAGGATGTGGTGAGCTGGGAGGAGTACTTAGAGATGACAAAAGTGTGTCCGCCTCATCTGGTGCATGGTCGAAAAGATTTGACGCCCCTCGCGCAATGGGGACGAGTCCCTTTTGGAGAATTTGATTGGATTCCTCGTCATGAGGTTGAAAAATCAATAGCGATTTGTCGGGGGGATTCCATTTTAACAAAGGGGCTTTTAGTGTTTCGACCCTTTGATGCGCCAAGGGCCAATCGTTGTCGCAAATAATCGAATGAGCGGCACTCCGTGCGAGGGCGGTTGATTTAAAACGTCAGAGGTTTTGGTTTTCTTAGAGCGTACTCTTGGCGAGTGATTAAAATAAGGTTCGATTTTCTGTAATCGCGGCGTTGGCCTTCATCTTTAAAGTAAACACACTTTTTATCAGACCCAGGATTCAGGATAAATCGACCCAAGCTCATTCGAGCGAGCTTACCGATTTTGGGATCGAAGTAAGTGACGTCAATGAGCGGAGATTGCTTGTAGTAGCGCACTTTAAAATTCACATGAGCGAGGCGAGGAAGATCCTCGGGATCGATCGTGATGGTAATCTGGTGGTTCACCCGAAACTCCACACCAGGGGATGGAGAATTTGGACTGTTTTGCGATGTAACTTCAAAATCGAGTTTTTTTGTTCCCATAGAGGTATGGTTTCATGAGTTGATTTTTTTAAATAGAGAAAACTTTTGATTTCTGCACCAAAGATTTGCTCCAAGAGAAGGAACGTCTCTCGAAAGTGCTCCAAGACTTGGAATTGTCTCTTAAGCTTTAATAAAAGTACTGATCCGGCTCGATGTTAAAGGTCGCGGCGTCTTTAAAGATCGGAGCCATATCGGTCACTTTGAGAGTCACCGTGTGGCCGTCGCGTTCGATAAATCCTTTGACGATCAAGAAGCAGTTGTTGAGGTAGATTTCTTTGCATTTTTCATAGACGTTTTTAAAGATCACCATATCTAAAAAGCCGTGTTCGTCTTCGATGGCCGAAAAGCTCGTACCGTTGGCTGTGGGAGGTCTTTGGCGAACCAAGATCAGGCCTGAGCAATTGACAAAGGTGCCGGGCTTGACGCGTTTCGCGGCGTAGGTGGTGAGTGGAGGAAGCTTTAGCATTTTTCTGAGAGGAACCATAGGGTGGTTTTTGGTGGAGAGCCCATAGGTTTTGTAATCATGGCGAACCGCTTCGAAGTCACTTAAGCCTTCAAAGAGATGAGTTTGTTCACCTTGATGAACTCCCGCAAACAGATCCATTTGCTCTTGGGTTTTAATTTTTTCGTCGAGAATTCGCCACAAAGAATGCCGTTGGTCTTCGCCAAAACATTTAAAGCCATCACCCATCGCTAATCTCATTAACACATCGGCGCGGATATGGTTTTTGGCGAGGAACTGGCTCATTTGCGTGTAGGGCCGATGTGAAATGATCTCTTCGGCCTCTTCTTGACTCAGTCCGTGGACCCTATTGTAACCTAAGCGAATCGTGTTCTTGGCCTCCATGGTGGAGAGCCACTGCGAATGATTGGGATCCACCGGTAGAACTTTAACCCCATGATTTTTAGCATCATCCACTAAAGAATGAGGAGCGTAAAAACCCATGGGCTGAGAGTTGAGTAAACCGCAGGCGAACTCTGCGGGATAATGTTTTTTTAAATAGCAGGACGCATAGCTAATCAAGGCAAAAGAGGCGGAGTGACTCTCGGGGAACCCGTAATGGCCAAAGCCCTTCATGTGTTCGATAAAATTCACGGCGTAGCTTTCGGGAATGCCTTCCTTAAGCATTCCTTCGAGGAGCTTTTCGGCAATCTTTACGATATTGCCGTTAGATCTCCAGGCACTGATGGCTCGCCGAAAATAATCCGCTTCGCCCGGAGTGAATTTTCCAAACTCAATTGCGACCTTCATCAGCTGCTCTTGAAACAAAGGCACGCCTAAAGTTTTTCCTAAAATCTCGCGAAGTTTGGGGTGCGGATACTCCGCCACTTCGAGTCCGCGTCGACGCTTTAGATAGGGGTGAACCATATTCCCCACGATAGGCCCGGGGCGAACGATGGCGATTTGCACCACGAGATCATAAAAGTTTTTCGGGAGAAGGCGACCCGACATATTCATCTGCGCTCGGGATTCCACTTGGAAAGTCCCTACGGTGTCGGCTCTTTGAATCATCTTGTACGTGGCCGCATCGTCGTGAGGGATTTCGTGCAGTTTCAGTTGGACGAGATCTAAAGTTTTTTTAATGGCCGAAAGCATTCCTAGAGCCAGCACATCAATTTTTAAAAGCCCCAGATAGTCCAAATCATATTTGTCCCATTGGATAATGGTGCGTCCATCCCTACGCGCCGGTTCCACAGGGACAATATCGATGATGGGATCGGCGGAAAGGGTAAAGCCCCCGCTATGAATGGAAATGTGCCGAGGGAAATTGTTCATCTCGTCGGCCAGCTGATCGATCTTGTCACGGCAGTTGGGGTCGAAGCTCGTTTTGACGAGTTCATCAAACTGGCGTTCGATTTTTTTGGCAGACAGTGTGCCCACATCAATGCCAAACGCTTTGGAGAGTTCGCGCAGGGCCGAGCGCTTTTGATAGGTCACCACCGCGCTGACCATGCCGGCTCGATCGCGCCCATATTTTTTATAAATGTATTGAATCACTTCTTCGCGACGTTCGTGCTCAAAGTCCACGTCGATATCGGGAGGCTCATTGCGCTCGAGAGAAATGAATCTCTCAAACAGCAGATTCATTTGAATGGGATCGATCGCCGTAATGCCTAAACAGTAGCACACTACGGAGTTCGCCGCCGATCCTCGCCCTTGGCAAAGGATATCTTGGCTTCTCGCAAAAGCCACGATGTCGTAAATCGTTAAAAAATAATCGGCAAAGTTCAGCGTGCGAATCAAATCGAGTTCATGAAACAACTGCTTGTGTACGGCACTGGGCATGGTGGCGCCGTACTTTTCTCGCGCGCCTTTAAGACAAAGCTCTTGAAGATAGGACTGTGCTGTGTGGCTTTGAGGAATCCATTCCGAAGGATAGCGGTATTTGAGCTCCGACATCGAGAACGTGCATTGATCGGCGATCTTAAGAGTGTTTTTCGTCGCTTCGGGAAAGTCCTTAAAGAGAAGACGCATTTCAAAAGGGGATTTTAAATACCTTTCGGCATTGCACTTAAGTTCAAAGCCCGCTTTATTTAAAGGCTTTCCCAATCGAATCGAAGTGAAGCAGTCCTGCAGCGGGCGACGGCCTTTGTCGTGATACAAAACATCGTTGGTGGCCACATAGGGAAGATCGTATTTGTAATGCGTCTCCAAAAGGTGCTCAGTGCGTGCGGAGTCTAAGCCATCGTTAAAGCGAGAAAATTCTAAATAGATATTTTTCTGAAAAAGATCTTTGAGAGCTTCTAGCTTTCCTTGAGGTGGAGACAGACACACTAAGTTTTTAAAACCATCGTGAGTATAAAAATTTTGGAGTTCGTCAAAGGTTAAAAAAGCCTGGCCTTTGTCTTTCCCGGCATGGGCCGCTGTTAAAATTCGGCAAAGTGTGGCGTAGGAGCGTCTTTCGGTGGCCAAAAAAGTAAGGGGAGGAAGATTGTCGTTAAAAACAACTTCCGCACCACAGATCAATTTGAGTTGAGGAATATCCTTTGCAGCCCAGTACGCCTTGGGTAAGGCGTACACACCGTTTAGATCATTAATGCCGAGAGCAACAAGGCCCACTTGATGAGCTCGATGCACAAGCTCCTCAGGGGCCGAGGCTCCGGTAAGAAAGGTGTAGTTACTTTTAGATTTAAGTTCAGCATACATTTAATCATAGATTCCATGGAGGTAAAGGTGGTCGTTTTGGTCCTGAGTAAAAATCCAAAGCTCTTCGCCGGAGGCGGTTTTAATCCGCATGTAATCACGACTGGACTCATTCATCCACCACTCGCCGGCGAGGCGTTCGAGCATCCCGATGCTCTCAATCTTCCAGCGATGATCTTTACAGATCAGGTAATCATCCACTCTTCCGAGGGGAAGGGGCTTTTTTAAAACACGTAAGGGACGGGCGGCAATATTTTTAGGTTGAAGCGATGAGGGCTCATTTAAAGTTTTGCGCCAGCTTTTCTCCGGCGTGTAGCTTTCGACCGCTTCGGCGTAGAAGACGCGTTGATCGGTGAGTTTGTCTTTAAGCACGGAGATCAAGCTATGCATGGCTTCGCGGTCTTCTTCTTTTTTAGAGAAAAAGTCCTTTTGTGAATATCCGCCAGGAACTTTTTCAAGAACTTTAAAGAGCACGCGGTTGACGTTGGACTCTAAAGGCTTTGTGGTGAGCTCTTTTTCCAATCTCTCCGAAATGATTTTTAAAAGATTCACGCTCGAGTTATTAGGAAAAGCCAATTCTATCGTTTGCGAGCGCAAGACATCTTTAACCGTGGAGTACTTTTCCTGCTCTAAAAAAATTTCGAACTTGGCGAGTAAAAAACCTTGGCCGCGCAGACGCATCAGAACGCGATCCACCAGTCCCTTGGAGACAAACATCAAGGGCTCGAGGTTAGAGATGGTTTGTGTTTCTGTAAATTCAAAAAACTCTTCGATCTGCTCTTCGGGAATGTAGCGGGGCCAGTAGAGATTTTTAGCCTCGTTCATTTGGCGCAGAGCTAAGCTTAAGTCTTTATTAAACTTCGAAGTCAAAAGACCGGGAGGAATATCCATCAATTTTTTAAGATCGGTCACGCCCAGCTGCTTTAAAATATCCACGGTTCTTGCAAAAATAGGATTTTGCTTCAACGGATCAAAATAAAAGGGGAGGGCATCGATGGGAAGATGCTCCTTCTTTTTAATTCCGTACATCGCCATGGAGAGAGCTGTGGGCATATCGTTTCCGATCTCGATTTTCCCGTCGACATTCATACGTTTTAAAACGGCATGGAGGCGAAACAGCAGGCTCTCTTCGGTATAGAGGCGTTTGCACGCGCCCACTTCGATAAAGAGCCAGCGATGACCTAAAGCAATTTGCGGGGAGAAATGCAAACAGATGTCCGCAACCAGTTTTAAGTCCTTTGCATCTTTTAATAAAATACAGACAACTCTCATTAGATCCTCTGTTTTAGAACGTCGGCTTTAATTTCCTGATCCTGTCTCGATACATTTAAACGCAGGCTGACCGGCCAAGCGTCTTTAGGTTTATTGGTCAGCCAAAAAGTAATGGCCTGGGCTTTTTCCGATTGCAGTTGAATCCGTCGTAAAGTGCGCAAGGGAATATCTTCGGCATAAATCACCACCACGTCTAGGGATTGGGTGCGTAGAGTTTGATAAATGCTCCATTCTAAATCCTCGTTGGCTTCGATAAAGACAATACGATTCAATTCCACTTGGTTCTGTAAGAAGCCAAAGGGATTCACCGAAAAGTTTTTTTCGATCCATGCGACCTTAAGGTCTTTATGTTCTGTGAGAAAACGAAGTACAAATTGGGTTTTGCCGTGCCCAGAAATCTCCGTGATCGCCCCCTTGGGGATCCCGCAGTCCAGAAGACGAAAAGGCAAAACTTCCCGGTCGGTCTTCTTGGAGATAAGACTTTTCAACTGATCCAGAACTGTACTTTTCATATTTTTTATTTATACGATCGAATAACACCAGCTAAAACTCCGAGAATTTCAAAATTAGAATCTTCTTTCACACGAATAGGTTTGTAGTTTGCATTGGCCGGGTGAAGCTCAATCACGCCTTTCGTTTTTTTGTATCTTTTAAGAGTGGCATTGTTATCAATCACCGCCACCACGATTTGATTTTCGTTGGCGGTCTTTTGTTTTTTGATCACCACAAAATCTCCATCCATAATATGATCATCAATCATTGAATCCCCTTTAACGATCAGAGAAAAATAATTTTGCCCTGGCTTGATCATCGTCTGTGGAACTTCGATGTATTCGGTGTTTTCGATGGCTTCGATGGGAGCTCCCGCAGCCACGTAGCCGGAGAGGGGAACAAGAGAAGCCCTTGGCCCTTCCTGCTCCACCGGAACGATGCCGCGAATCTTCCCTGTATTATAAAGGTAAGATTTTTTGATCAGCTGTTGAACCGCCGCTTGCACGGTGCCGATGTTGTTATATCCCAGATTGTCCTGAATCTCCCGATAGGTCGGAGAGTAGTCATTCTTTTTGATATAAGCCGTAATAAAATCGTAAACTTCAGTTTCTTTGTTTGTCAGTGGTAAAGTGCCCATACAGTCACTATACAAACTCCTATACGATCTGTATAGAGTTTTGTATAGGAACTGGATCTATTTTTAAATTTCAGGAGATTTCAATAATTTAGGGAATGATGCGAACTATCACGTTATTGAAACAGCTTCTTTCGCAGGGCCCGGCGCTGTTCAAAATTTCTATGTCACACTGAAAGCAAAGGTGCACGAGCCATGTCCACCGTGTGAGGCAAAAGCTAAGGGCTCGATTATTGGACTATCTAAGCAATCCCTTTCTGAGCAAGTTCCAATAATTGGAACTCCGTTCTTTCTTAACTATTCTAGCGACTATACAAATAATTACACAACAGCTCACTCAGCGATGAGTATTGTTCCTGAGTTTAATCGTCATCTATGGACTATATCTGTTCAGCACTACTTCCAAATGGCGAACAGTAAATTGTTTATGGGAGATGGAACGAGTCAAGTGGTCAATTATACTGTCGATAGTGGTGCGAGCGAGATTCTAGTAGTAAGTCCTAACGGGGAGGAGATATTTGCTTTTAATTCTTCCAATGGAGTTCATAAAGAAACCCGATCGGCACTCACCGGTGCCGTAATATATTCTTTCATTTACAGTGGAAATCGGCTGATTTACATCGATGATGCCTTTGGGAACAGGACAACTTTAAATTACAACGGCTCGGGAGGCAGAATAAATATCGTTGCGCCCTACGGTCAAACAACGGCATTTACACGCAGCGGATCGGGTCAGCTACTGACCGTTACCAACCCTAATAGTGAAACCCATACATTCACTTATAAAAGCGGCACAAACCTATTGGAAACTTTCACTAAACCCGGCGGTCAGACCTCAACCTACAGTTATGATGCTAACGGACGTCTAACTCAAGATTTGGGTCACGGTGGAAACAAGTGGGTCCTCACAAAAACGGGCTCGGATATATCTGGAGCCTTATCTCAAGTTTCTGATCTAGGTCGAACGACATCTTTTTCCATCAGTAACTCCAATGGAGTTAATTCTCGTTCGCAGACCGATCCTTCGTAACCCCTGCGTAATCCGCGTCTAGAATATCTTTCTCAAATACCCGAGAATAGATCCATGAATACTTCAGCGAGC
>JAIEOS010000023.1 GCA_019750295.1 Bdellovibrionales bacterium
TGGCCTTTATCAATCGCTTCCCAAAGATCACGACGATGGAAATCGGGATCTTTTCCGTTTATTTTTTGAGCTTCGTCCCACACCATCGTGTGGATTCCTAATTTGGGTTTAATGTGAAATTTAACCAGAGAAGATTTTCCGGCCTCATTGATGAAACGGAATGTGTGAATACCAAATCCTGGAATCATTCTCAAAGAGCGCGGGATCGCGCGATCCGACATCGCCCACATCACCATGTGAGTGGTCTCAGGCACTAACGAAACAAAGTCCCAAAAGTTGTCATGGGCGGATCCACCTTGTGGCATTCCGTGGTGAGGTTCCATTTTTAGAGCATGAACCACGTCGGGAAACTTCATCGCGTCTTGAATGATAAATACCGGAAAATTATTTCCAACAAAATCGTAGTTCCCTTCTTCGGTGTAAAATTTGATCGCAAAACCGCGCACGTCACGAACCGAATCGGCCGAGCTCGAGCCGCCTTGAACGGTGGAGAAGCGCACGAAGATGGGTGTGCGTTTGCCTTTTGCATTTAAAAATTTCGCGCGCGTGTATTTCTTCATGTCGTTGGTGACCTCGAAGTACCCGTGGGCTCCGGATCCTCGGGCGTGAACAATCCGCTCGGGGATGCGCTCGTGATCAAAGTGAGTGATTTTTTCTCGAAGATTAAAGTCCTCAAGGAGAGATGGGCCACGCTCGCTAGACTTTAACGAGTTTTGATTGTCTGAGATCGGTGTTCCTTGATTGGCTGTTAGAATCTTGTCGGCGTCATCACGGACTTCCAAAAGATCATTTTGTGGTTTTCGTCGAGACGTTGATTTTGAGGTGGGCGAACTTTTTGAGCGTGAGGCTTTTTCTTTCATGAGGTCTCCTTAAGACGGTCTTAATTTTTAGATTTGTTGAATGATGGGACGGGGATGGGACTCTGCTGGGGCGGAGTATGAGGTGCTAAAGAGTTGAGTGATGGTGTTTAGGAATAATTTGAGATCAACGGGTTTCTGCAAAATAATATCGCCATCTTTGATTTCGATGTCTTTGGTTTCGGCAGAGAGAACGATCACAGGAATATTTCGACTGAGCTTATAGCTTTGAATGTTCTCCATAAAGGCTTTGCCGTTCATTATCGGCATTTGATAATCGAGAATGATCAAGCCGATGTTATTGTGAGTTTCAAAATATTCGAGTCCTTCTTGGCCCTGCGAAGCCTCGAGCACCGTGTAGCCTTCGGTTTCGAGAACATCGCGGAGAAGTGCGCGCATATCGTGATCATCATCAATAATAAGAATGGTGCGGCCGAGCGTTGAAGAGATGTGGCGATCGCTAGCACTCGCAAAAAACTCGTCTTGGAACTTGAGAATTTTATCACTCCAGACATCGATAGTGTCTGTTCCATGAGCGCGATGGCGTTCGATCACCCGACGACCCAATAGTTTTGGAAGCCAAATTTTTTCGATGATCGGGTAAGAGGCGATGAGAGGCAGTATGGCTGCAGTGAGGAGTAGACCACCTAAGCTCCATGCGGCTAACACCGACAGTAAAATGACCAGCGCCGGGAGTTTCAGTTTGCGATTGTAGATGATGGGCAAAAGAACGTAAACTTCGAAGATGTGATACATTCCATACGCCACGAAGACACCAATCGCGGTCGGAAGCGACACCGTTAATGAGATTGCCACCACCGGAATGAGTGTCATGAGGAATCCCAAAAGGGGAACCACATCCAAAATGGCCGCGGCCGTGGCTAATGTTAATGCGGCAGGAACATCCATCAGCGATAGAAGCGCAAACGAAAATATTCCGCACAACGCGCTACTCATCAGCTGCGCGGTCACGTAAGCGGAAATCACAGGCGCAATCTGCTGAGACGTAGCGTTGAGCTTGAGGCGCACCGGGGCCGAAAAGAAATCAATGATCCAATCTTTTGCGCGTTTCCCATCGATTAAAAAGTAAACAGAAAAGACCAAGACGATCCCAAGGGCGACCAGTCCGCTGAGTGTGGTTTCTAAAACGGCCAGTACGGGCTGAATAAAGTTCCCGGGATTGGCCGTGAATTTTTCGGAGATAAAGTTTTTATGAAAGACTCCTTTAAACACACTTTGCTTAGAGAGGCTGTTCATCAACCGCTCTTGAAGTTGGGGAAAGTCATTGATAAGGACCTGAACTTGTTCGTAGATTGTTGGGATCAGGGTGAAGACGACCCAGCTGATAGCTCCGGCCACCATAAGAGTGACCAGTGCGATCGCTTGCGAGCGTCCCATCTTAAAGCTTTGGAGGCGTTTGACTAAAGGATTGAGACTTACCGCTATAAGAATCGCAACAAACAAAAGTTGAAGGAGGGTGAAGAGTTTGAGAATGAGGAAGATCGAGACCACAAAGGCTATCAACTTCCAATACACCCGGTTGGGGATATCGATTTCATAAACCTGTTTGGAGCCCAAAGAGTATTTCACAGTACTGTTGCGTTTGCGGCTTTTGTGCCAGGCTGTAAACAATATAATGCGTTCTTAATCTTCGTGGGGGAGAAACTTGACCCTTTTGTGCAAAATGCCCCGGGCGTACAGTGTGTGGAGGAGTAATAAAAAAGCCCTCGTGAGAGGGCCTTTTTGTCTTCAACATGTCTTCAACGTCGTAAACTTTATCTTTAGAAGCTTTCGTCGAAGTTCACATCACCAGTCACGCCGACTTGGTAAGCCGACACTTTTCTTTCGAAGAAGTTGGTGAGTTCTTGAACGTCTTGGAGCTCGAGAAAAGCAAACGGATTCTTTGAACCAAAACGAGGAGCGATGTGCAATCTCTCCAAGCGTTGATCCGCTACAAACTGTAAGTACTCGCGCATGTCTTTCTTAGACATGCCGGCAATTCCTAAATCAAGCACATCTTCGGCGAAGGCCATTTCGCAGTCCACGGCCTCTTCCATCATCTGTGTGATGAGGTCATTCATCTGTGGAGTGAAGATGCGAGGATCTTCGCGGCGGGCGATATCGATCACTTCAAACGCGAAGTTGATGTGAGCGCTCTCATCGCGGAAAACCCAGTTTGTTCCCGACGCTAAGCCGTCGAGTAAGCCCTTGGAACGTAAGAAGTAAACGTACGCAAAGGCGCCAAAGAAGAACAAGCCTTCGATACATGCGGCAAAGCAGATCAGATTCATCAAGAATTTTCGGCGATCTTCTAAAGTTTCGATGCTCTTAAGTTCGTTGATGGAATCAATCCATTTAAAACAGAACTCGCCCTTACGCTTAATGGAAGGGATGTTGTCGATGGCCGAAAACGCCTTCGCACGCTCTGTGACGTCGGGAATATAGGTGTCGAGCAGAGTCAGATAGAACTGCACATGCAGTGCCTCTTCATACAACTGACGAGACAAATATAACCGGGCCTCAGGTGAGTTGACGTGTTTGTAAAGATTCAACACGAGATTGTTTCCAACGATGGAGTCCCCCGTGGCAAAAAAGGCCACCAGGCGGCTGATCAAGTGGCGCTCTGCGGGAGTCATCTTTGATCTCAAATCATTGATGTCTCGAGAGAAGTCCACTTCCTCTACGGTCCAAGTGTTTTTGATCGCGTCTTTGTACATCTCGTAAAATACGGGGTACTTCATCGGACGCAACGTTAAATTAAATCCAGGATCTAAAATCATAAATTCCCCTCTTCCTTAAAAGGTTTACTGACACGCTTCACATGCTTCTGGGTTATCAATAGAACACGCGATGATTTCTTCATTCGTGTATTCTTTGGCCTTGGCCACGGGCTTGGTCTCTTTGTTGTTGGCATCATTTGTTGTTTTAGAGATGCGAGTCGCAGCACGTGAGCGCAAGTAGTACGTTGTTTTTACGCCTTTTTTCCAAGCGTACATGTACATCGAAGACATTTTTCCAATGGTTGGATTCTCAATGAATAAATTGAGAGATTGGCTTTGATCGATGTACGCTCCGCGGTCTGCGGCCATGTCGATGAGGCTCTTCATCGGCAATTCCCAAACCGTGCGGTAAATGAGCTTAAGACTCTCAGGGATCTCAGCGATATCCTGAATCGATCCTTCTGAGGCTTTAATTTTGTTTCGGATCTGCTCGGTCCAGAATCCCGCTTTTTTAAGATCGCGAACCAAGTACTTATTGATCTGGAGGAATTCTCCAGAAAGTGTTTCGCGCTTAAACAAGTTAGAAACTTGCGGCTCGATTGCTTCGTAGCAACCGGCGATACTGGCGATCGTTGCCGTTGGTGCAATGGCGATGGCCAGAGAGTTTCTAAGACCGTGCTTCTTAATTTTGGCTTTTAAAGCGTTCCAGCGATCTGGATTTGTCGGAGTGACATTCCAAAGATCAAACTGAAGAAGGCCTTGAGCCGCACGAGTTTCCGCAAAGTTATCGTGAGCGCCAAACTCTTCGGCCAGTTCGCAGGATGTTTCCATGGCGGCGAAGTAGATTTCCTCTTGCACGCGTTTGGAGATCTCGCGAGCATCGTCGCTGTCAAACGGAAGACCGAGTCTAAAGAATGCATCTTGAAGACCCATCGCTCCCATACCAATCGGGCGCCATTTGCTGTTGGAAGCGGCGGCCTGATCGATCGGGTAGAAGTTGATATCAACGACGCGATCTAAAAAGCGAACCGCATTTTTTACAGTCTTACGAATTTTAACATAGTCGACACCATCTTCAGTCACATGGTGACCTAAGTTGATAGAGCCTAAGTTACAAACGGCAGTTTCTTTGTCGCTAGTGACTTCCAAGATTTCGGTGCAGAGGTTCGACAAGTGAATGACGTTTTCCTTCTTTGCGCCGGTCTGGTTACTCTTCATGTTGGAGGTGTCTTTAAATGTCATCCAGCCGTTACCGGTCTCCGCTAAAGTCTTCATCATGCGACCATACAGATCGCGAGCTTTCACTTGGCGAACGTAAAGTTTTTGTTCTTCAGCTTCGACGAAGGCTTTTTCGAACTCAGGTCCAAAAGTATCGACGAAGTGGGGAACGGCCTTCGGGTCAAACAACGACCACATTTCGTCGCTCTCAACGCGCTTCATGAAGAGATCTGGAACCCAGTTGGCTAAATTGAGATTGTGAGTGCGAGTGGCTTCGTCACCGGTGTTGTCGCGGAGCTCAAGGAACTCCTCGATGTCGGCGTGCCATGTTTCGAGATAAACGCAGCAGGCGCCTTTACGTTTTCCGCCTTGGTTGACGGCCGCAACGGAGGAGTCCAAGGTTTTGAGCCAAGGGACGACTCCGTTAGAGTGACCGTTAGTCCCTTTAATTAAAGACCCACGGGCACGAACGCGCGAGTAAGCCACACCGATACCGCCAGCAAATTTCGAAAGCATGGCGATGTCTTGATATTTATTGTAAATCGACTTGAGATCATCTTGAGGTGAATCTAGGAGATAGCAAGACGACATCTGCGGATGAAGAGTTCCCGAGTTGAAAAGGGTCGGAGTGCTCGGGAGGTAATCCAAAGACGAAATCAAATTATAAAACTCAACAGCCTCATCTGGATTTTGCGAAAGGCCGCAGGCCACGCGCATAAAGAAGTACTGTGGATTTTCGAAAACTTCACGAGTTTGAGGATCCTTTAAAAGGTAGCGATCGTAAACTGTGCGAAGTCCGAAGTATTCGAACACATTCGTTTTTTGTTTTTGAATCGCCGATTCAAGCTGCTCGCGATGAGATTCAACGAAATTCACAACCGAAGCCGCAATAAGGCCCTTTTTATGACCGTGGACCACGCTCTCGTAAAAAGAGTTAATGTGAAGGTTGCGAACTTCCTCGTCGATGTAGAGGCTCAAGAGGCGAGCGGCAAGGCGAGAGTACTGAGGCTCTTCACCGATGAGCATGGCGGCCGTTTGAATGCTGAGGTTGTCGAGCTCTTTGGTGCTCGCGCCATCATAGAGGCCGCTGATCGACTTAATCGCCACTCTGTAAGGATCTACGAAGCGCAAGTCTTCGGAGTTCGCAGTCACTCGACGAACGATCTTAGTGACGTCTACGGGCTCTAGGCGCCCATCACGCTTTTTAACTCTCATCACCAGCGGTTCTTGAGTGGTATCTTGTTGCGATTCTTTCACTGTTTCCATTGTATCTTTATTCTCCAGTTCCAATTCCATTATGCCCTCCCCATTGGCAAATTTTAAAGTCAGAAAATCCCCTCTTTTAAAATCGATTCACCAGCGTGGATTCACGATTCGAAAAGACCCTTTGCATTTTTCAGAGAAGCGAGTTGCATAGCTTCCTCAAGAAAACTGATTGTTAGGATAACGCGAGGTAGATTCTACCCCCCATGAATTGAACGTTATGTATAAGGGGGAGGAGAGTCAAATCTGATTTATTTTCATGTTTTGGGAATGATTAAGTGTTCAGCGCCAAGAAACTGTCTTGTAGCGTTAGGTGAGTGATATTTTTGGCCTTTGAGGGTTTTGTTTAAGTTGAGGGCAGTCAAAAATTTTTGCTTTACGTTGATGGTTTACAAAAATAATTTGCTTCATCTTTACGCATTAGGACTTTCGTCTGTGCAGGTTTGTGGACCAATCTTCCGATAGAGAAATATGACATTTCTCGAAAAGTTAAATCGTCTGTTAGTGGCTTGCATGTTGGGGTTGGTGACTTTGCAAGCGGGCTTATTAGTCCTTCTGAAGTCCATGCACGATGATGCTCAATACCGTCTCGTAAAGAACCAGACCAAGCACGACCTCACCTGTGGAAAAAATCAGTTCGCAGAATCTCACTATTGGCCGGTGGAAGAAGAGCTCGCATCGACTCCTGTGCCATGCCCCAGTGGAGATTGCGAATATTCCACCATGGTTTGGAAGCGACCGGATCAGAAAACCGAGTTGCACATCGTTTCGATTCAAACGCCACCGCCATTTCGCTGGAGTAACGAGGTGGAAGAGGGAGAGGCTCAAGGGGGAGTGGTCAAACTCAAAGTGCGAGAGACCGAAAATCCGCAGATTTTAGCTCTCGTGGCCAAAGGTTCAATGGAGTGGGATCTTGAAATCGATGCGAAAGCAAAGATTGAAAAAGTCATCGTCGCGGCTCCGGTGACAGTGTTCCTTAAAGGTTTACCTCCGAGCATTCCCATCGAATACGTTCCTCGAGAAAAAATGTGCAGCTATCCCATCAGCTGGGAAGAGGCTTACAATCCCGAAAATGATTTTAGAACTTTGTTGCAGTCTCTCCGCACCATCGCTGGTGTAAAAGAAGTGTCGTTTCAAGGCGCCAAAGTCGGGCGCCAATTTACAGTGCCCAGTCCTGCGCAAGGTCGCGGGTTAGCCAGTGTGCAAGCCTCGGAAGCCTTCGAAGCTCCTCCCAAATATCAAAGTCCGCTTCAATGGAAACGTGAAGACGGTAAAGTGGTTCCCGCGTTAACTCCGGCTCTCGAAAAAAATGCGGTGAACGAAATTCCGCAGAAAACCTCTTGGGTGACGACAACAAAGTCGGGAATGACTTTTGCGGTGGTCAAAGGCAGTTTGCATCTGTGGAGTGCGGAGAAGCAAAAATTCACGCGCGCGTGGGTGCCCATGATGTATCCTGAAGCGGGAACGATCACTGCGCTCACTTATGACCCTAAGACCGATCGCATGTGGATCTATAACAATGAACGCAGTGGAGAGCTCTTCTCTTACCAGGTGGAAAACTCGCAGTGGTCTTTGGCTCATAGCGGTTTAAGTCGAAATATCATTGCGCTCAGTGCTCTTGAAGACGGAAATTTAGCTGCCGCCATTCGCAAAGGCAATTACGTGGCCGAGCTTGCCGTTTACAACGAGCAGGGAAAGCTTCAAGAGTTAAAGTCCCTCGATAAAAAGATCGCCGTAGATGTTCTGCGCTGGCAGTGGGAAATGGTTTCTGCCGAAGATCACGCCAAGAACAAACATCTTTGGTTAAGAATGGTCTCCACGGCCAACCTCGAAGGTGAATGGCATCGGATCCATTAAGATTAATTTTTCACGTGAAAGAAAAAAACACCGGCCGAGAACGGGATTCGTTTTTCTAAGGCCATAAGTTTGTCGTATTTTTGTGCAAAAGGCATGTCCTTGGCCTTACTTTCCATCACTTTCTCAACGCGCTCCAAACGAATTTTGAGTCCGACTTTGTCGAACGTATTGATCAGCTCGGTTCCAAGATGGCTGTCATTAAAGATTTCGACGAACACCTTGTTTGGAGTTTCGCCTCTTTGACGCTTCTTCTCGAAGCTTTGCCATGTTGGGGAGTTCGCCATGGCGAGCGCAATTTCTTCGTCCCAGATTTGCAAATGATAAAAACTGTGGGAAGACACCCGAACAAATTGATCTTTAGGATAAAGCGCAAGGATCGATTCTAAGATTTTGAGGTATTGAGCGTAACGCTCCTTGTGAGAGGCGTCGCAATCGTCATCAATTCGGAGGGACTTTTTTGGCGGAGTGGATGGGGACTCAATGAGGAAGCGAATTTCGCAAGATTCGTTTTTGATACTCAAAGATTCCTCTTGCGGCGTTTTGTTGTGCCTGACGCTGGGATCGATGGGACTTTGCACATTGGTGGGTGCAGGAGTCTCGGCCGTTACGCACCCTAAAAGTAAAAATACGAGAGCCAAAAACTTCATAGGCAGACCTCTTGTTTGTTCTTAAATCTTGAGTTGAAGGCTAGGACCGGTCAACGGGTTTCGGCAGGGTGGAATTCAGCCACTGTTCTGTGGGGACTTTAAGAGCAGTTGAGACGCAGTGTATCTGGGAATTGAACGGCGTACCTTTTCTTGTTGTTTTGCATTAGATGTAGAGGCCAATAGCCTTGGAGGTTTCATGAAGCATTTAGTCACTTTGATTTCCGGTTTCACATTGTCCCTTTTCTTAACGGGTTGCGGAGTGCAGTCCATCCCTCAAGCAAAAAACCGAGTGGACGAAGCCGCTGCGGAAGTCACCAACCAATACAAGAGACGCATGGATTTAATTCCGAATCTTGTTCAGGCTGTCAAAGGTTACGCCTCCCACGAAAAAGAAACTCTAGAAGGTGTAGTGAATGCTCGCGCTAAAGCGACAAGTATGAATGTCGATATCAGCAAGGCCACTCCCGATCAGGTGAAAGCTTATCAAGCCGCGCAAGGGGAGTTATCACAAGCTCTCGGTCGATTGATGGTGATTTCTGAAAACTACCCCCAGTTGAAAGCCGATCAAAACTTTCGCGATCTTCAGCATCAACTCGAGGGCACAGAAAACCGCATCACCAACGCCCGCCGCGATCACATTGAACGCATTCGGATGTTTAACGACCTAGTGACGGTGTTCCCGACCAATTTAACGAACTCGATCTTTTTCCATTACGAGAAAATGCCTCAGTGGACCACCACCGAAGGTGAGAAGGTCGATCAAGCGCCTAAAGTTGAGTTTTAATGCATAAACTTTTCTCGCTGGTACTGAGCCTTGTGATCGTGAGCGGAATAGGCACCGCTCACGCTGACTTTGTCGTTCCTGCTCTTCGAGGAGGAGTGAATGACTATGCGAAGGTGATGGACCCGCGAGTCGCCGATCGATTGTCCCAGGCGCTTCAACAGATCCATGCGAAAGGTGGCCCTCAGGTCGCGGTTTTGACGGTGGACACCATCGGGGATTTGCCGATTGAAGACGCCGCCATTCGCGTGGCTCGCGAATGGAAGCTGGGAACAGAGTCTAAAGATAACGGATTGCTTCTCCTCGTGGCAAAGAGTGAACGCAAAGTTCGGATCGAAGTCGGCCAAGGGGTTGAAGGTGATATCACCGACGCCGTCGCGGGAAGAATTATCGATCACATTATTGTCCCGGCATTTCGCCGAGGGAGTTTTACTCAAGGGATTGTCGAGGGCGTGGATTTTCTTTTGCTAAGAATGGATCCTCCGATCAATTTGCAAGATGAACTCGGTCGAGAGAGTTACAAGAAGCATCGGCAGAAGTCCGACATTTCCTGGTTACATATTGTTTTAATTTTACTGTTCTTTGTCATGGGTTCTCCTTTAGCGGGTCTCTTGGGTTTAGCATCGATCTCCTCAGGTCGCGGACGCGGTGGCTGGAGTGGCGGCGGTGGCGGCTTTAGTGGTGGAGGGTCTTCAGGATCATGGTAGAAATTCCAAGTTGGCTTAAATCTTATATTAAAAGTGAAGAGGCCCAGCATCTCGAAACAGTGGTCCACGACTCCGAGAAGATCACGTCGGCAGAAATTCGCCCGGTTGTTGTAAGATCTTCTTCTCAATACTATCAGGTGGCGATGACGTTAAGGTTAATCGGTCTTTTGATCTTCGTTATTTTTTGGCAGCTTGAAGGGTGGAATTTGTATTGGGATGCTTTTGAAGAGTCACTTCTCCATGTGGTGGTGGGACTTGTTTTTGCATTGTATCTACTTCCTCAACTGGCCCGCTGGGATCTGGTCAAGCGCTGGATGACTTATCAAAAGGAAGAGGAAGAGCAGGCGATCCATCGGGCTCAGATTGAATTTTATCTGAATCACTTGGATAAAACCGATACCGGTCACGGCATTCTAATTTTTATATCTCTTCTCGAGCATCAAGTGGTCGTGCTCGCCGATAAAAGCATTGCGGAAAAACTTCCCAAAGACACTTGGCAAGATGTCGTCGATCAAATTGTTCAAGGCTTACGCCAGAAGAAATTGGCGCTAGGGCTTGAAGCCGGAATTAAGCAGTGCTCCCTTGTCCTTGCCCCGCATTTTCCTATACAATCTAATGATAGAAACGAAATTCCAAATACGTTAATTATTAAAGAGTAAGGTCAAGCCATGTCTAAAAAAGTCATATTGAGCGGTAGCACAACCACAGGAACTCCCACGATCGGGAATTACATCGGCGCTATTTCTCAGTGGATTAAAATGCAAGATGAATACGACTGTCATTATATGGTGGCAGACCTCCATGCTCTCACCACCAAGCAGGATTCGAAAGAGTTTCACGAAAGATCTTTAGCATTTTTCGCGCAGTATTTGGCGTGCGGTTTAGATCCGAAAAAAAACGTGATCTTTATGCAGTCCCATGTTCCGGCCCACGCCGAGCTCACATGGGTTCTCAATTGCATCGCGCCTATGGGTGCGCTCAATCGCATGACTCAGTTTAAAGAAAAGTCTCAAAAGACGAACGAGATTAATAGCGGGCTGTACACCTATCCGGTTTTGATGGCGGCGGACATCTTACTCTACCAAACAGATTTAGTTCCTGTGGGTGAAGATCAAAAGCAGCATCTCGAGCTGACGCGAGATCTGGCTGAGAGTTTTAATAAAAAATTCGGCACAACATTTAAGATTCCCGAGCCTTATATTCCTAAATCCGGTGCGCGTATCATGAGTCTTCAAGATCCCACGAAAAAGATGTCGAAGTCGGATGAAGACCCCAATAATTTTATCGCATTGATGGATCCCCTTAAAAAAATCGAAAAGAAAATCAAATCGGCCGTCACCGATTCGGATCCAGTGCCCCGAGTGATTTACGATCCGGTCAACAAGCAAGGGATCTCGAACTTGATGACGATCTATTCGGCGCTTTCGCAGAAGTCCATATCTGACATCGAAAAAATGTACGAGGGTAAGATGTACGGTCACTTCAAAGGAGATTTGGCTCAAGTGGTGATCGAAGCGGTCCGTCCCGTGCAGGAGAAGTACGAGCACTTGATGAAAGACAAAGGTGAGCTGACTCGCTTACTTCAACTTGGAAAAGAACGGGCCGAAGTCAAAGCCCGCGCCACTCTCAAAAAGGCCTACGAGAACCTCGGCCTTGTCACATTATAAATTGAGAAATCGTCGAAAAGGATCGGCGTACCTTTTTTTAGAGAGGGGTAAATAGCTCGTCTCTAAATGAAACAATCTGAAATCAATTGAGGTACTGCCCGACGCTGTCTCGGCGGAAATTAAAAATTTTGTCAACATCGCTATCGACGAAGGCTTGGGCTGTTGTTCTTCCGAGAAGTCCTAGAGGCAGTTTATATATGATCTGATCTGTCATGAGAGTGCCATTTCCGAGGTCTTCAAAGGTGTGAGTGTGATGCCAAAGCGAATATGGCCCTTTGATTTGAGTGTCGACAAAACGTTTATTCGCTTCCCAAGTTTCAATCAGCGTTTTCCATTGGACCGGAACCCCATGGATTTTGAGTTTGTACGTGATCAGTGTTCCCTCTTGAATCTCGGGGGTGCTCATGTGGAGCACATTAAAGTCGAGAGACGGGGGAGTGATCTTTTGCAAATTGTAAGCATCTTTAAAAAAGCCAAAAACTTTTTCTCGTGGCAGCGGGAAGAACTGTTTAAATGTTTTCACCGCGTGTCCATTGTTCCACATCTTTAAAATATCGGCCAGGGCCGAGGCGAGATTTGTATATTGAAATTTAAAGCCTGCATCGATGAGTTTTTGCGAAGAGACTTTGAGCGAAGTCACGACGAGTCCTGCTTGCTCTCCGAGCAAAAGTTTAAGCATAAATCCAGGAACAGGGGGGCCGTTGAAAGCTCCAATGTTCTTAGCGATGAGCGCGGCCATCTCTTTTTGTTGAGATGGCTGTGGCGCCACAAGATTATAGGTGCCTCGGACATCTTTACTTTCGGCGGCAAAGATAAAGGCTCTTATTAAATCATCGATATGAATCCAACTCATCCATTGCTTTCCGTTCCCTAATTTGCTGGAGGCAAAAATCTGCGCCGGGAAAAGCATTTTGGGAAGAGCGCCTCCATTGGTGCTAAGGACAACACCGATACGGAAGAGGATCGTGCGTGTACTTGTGATAAAGCCAGAATAAGCATGTTCCCACTCTTGTGTGACCTTCGAAAGAAATCCGTTGTCCATCGGGGAGCTTTCGATCGCCGCTTCATCGCCGCTGGTCGGCTTGTATATTCCGATGGCGGAGGCGCCGATGCAAAACTCCAGATTTTTTTGAGAGGACAATGCGGCGACCAGGTTTTTAGTCCCTTCGCTTCGTGATTTGAGAATTTTTTCTTTTTGAGCGGCACTCCAGGATTGATCGGCGATCCCTTCTCCCGCGAGATGAATGACACCGTGAAAGTCATAGGAGTTGAGAGCGGGAACGGTCTTTTCTAAATCGCATTCGATCCATTGCGCAGGGTAGGGAGCTTGAAGTGCGGCTTTTTTAATGTTTCGAGAGATTCCGATGATTCGATAACCTTTTCGCGAAAGTTGTAAGCCTAATTCTTTTCCGATCAGTCCCGTGCCGCCAGTTAATAATATCGTTTTCATTGGAACTCCTTAGGCGTCAGTTATAACTTGCGGAATTGGCATTGTCACGACAACGAAATGATCTGTTGAATTTCTTGAAAAACCTTTTCACTGTCTTTCACCTTGCTTTCGATCGAGGCCAATAGCCTTTGGCGGTCCGAGTCGCTCCAGCGCTGTTCGAGTTGCTTCACTTGCGAATAGAAGTCTTCACTCGTCGTCGCAACAACGGCCGCTGGTTGCTGCTGCTGGAACTCGATGGCTTCGCGATTGTTTTTGTAGTGAGGGCCGACCAACACGGCACAACCGCAGGCTAAGGGCTCCATCACGGAGTGCACGCGCTTTTTAAAAGATCCCCCGACAAAGCTCAAGTTGGCGAGTTTGTAAAGCTGGGCAAGTAACCCCATCTCGTCGACAACAAGGATAGAGTCTGAGGAGTTGGGCCAATTTTTGAGGTGGGAATAATACTCAACATGGTGACCGCTTAAAGTTTTTTCGAGCTGAAGGAGATGAGAAGTATCGGTCTCGTGAGGCACTAGAATCACGTGGAAATCCTTCTTAAGATGCTCCATGTGCTTCGCAAGCACGTCCTCGTCCTGCGGCCAAGTGGATCCGGCTAAAAACACTTTTTTCCGGAGTTGTGTTTTATCAATTTTGATGGGCTTTTCTTGCTGTAAGCGAAATACGCATTGGGCGTAGCGAGTGTCCCCCAGGACTTTTATCCTCTGGCCGCGCGTGACGTGCTCCAGATTTTTTTGATCCTCGTCGGAGACGACCAAAAAGTGGTCCACGGCAGAGTATTGCCATCGGTAAAATAGTTTCGATAAGAATCCGGTGAGGCCTTTAAATTTTTTATTAAAAGTCATTGAAAAAATCAGAGTCGGAACTTTGTGAAGTTGGCAAATGCGTGTCGCCACCGGCCACACATCGGTGCGAGAGATGAGTAAGGCTTTGGGTTGAAAATGTTCGATGAATTCAGTCATGACGGAGGGAGTGTCCCACGGCGAGGGCGTTGCAAAATCAACCAGAGGTTCTCTCTTAATTTTTTCTCCGTAGCTCGGCGTAAAGTAAGTCACTAGGATTCTCTGTTGAGGATTTTGTTGTTTAAACTGACGAATTAACGGAAGCGCGTACTCAAACTCTCCGGAAGCGCAGTGAAACCACAGCGGTTTAGAATGACGCGGAAACTCGAGCCATGGATAACGACCATGCTGTTTCTTTCGCATTTCGTATCCCGCCTTCAACTTGGGGGTGAGTCCCGAAATGAGGGGAAGCAGATTGCGAATCAGAAAATAAAAGAAGTGATAAATCCAAATCATGACATCTCCTGGGCGACGCGGGCGACACGTTCTGGTGAGATGTCCTTCATGCACTTTTGATAAACCGGATTTACGCAAGGAGTGCGACCATCTTTACTGCACGGTTTGCAATACAGATCGATCTCTAGAATCTGAGACTGCGCCTGAGAGGTATATCCAAAAGCCGTCGGGCCGATCAGACCTAAATTTTTAACTCCCATTTGATCGGCAATATGCAAAAAGCCGGTGTCGGCCGAGATCACCAGCTGGGCCCGAGAGACGATCTCACAACTTTCAAGAAAGGAGGTTTTTCCTGCCATATTCCAAATTCGATGGGGGTCCTCTTGGCGAATCTCCTCACAAAAAGTATCTGCCGGTCCGCCGATAAGCACCAAATTTTGCGATGGTAATAAATGAACAAGCTTTTTCCAGTGCTCTATCGGCCATCGTTTAGTCGCCCACGCTGCCGACGGGGCAAGTACGATAAAAGACGCGTTAGAGAAGGGATATTCTTTTTTGGGCTTTACGATCAAGTGAGGCGGGGAAGGAAGTTCTTGGGGAATGTTCCATTTTTTAAGAGGCTCGAGAAAGGAAAGAGCACCCACAAACGGTTGAGGAAAAACGTTTCGACGAAACTGAAACAACAAAATGCGCTTCCAGCGATTTTTAGGGCGCTGGGTAATGTTGGCTCCAAGGAAACAGATTCGCCAAAGAAATAAAAGGAAAGTTGAGCGCAGATTATTATGGGCATCGTAGACATGAGTGAAGTTTTCTCGATAGAGTTCTCGGAATAAACGAACAAGTCCTAGCCAGCCCCGCTTTTTCTCGAAGCTCCAGACTTTGTCGACGTTGGGATTGAGTTGAACAAATTCGGCGAAATCGCTCCGAGTCACCCAATGGACGGAGCTGTTGGGGTGGGATTTCCGTAGCGCTGCGGCTACGGGAGCGGCCTGTGCGATATCTCCCAGGCTTGAGAATCGGATGATCAAAAACTTACTCATTTACATATAAGTTAAATGAATTTAGACCAAATGACATCAAAATCCATGCGGTTACATGCAATGACCTTTTTTTAAGGTTGCGGGGCATTGCAGATTTTTCAGGTTCCCGAGAGCAGTCAATGGTAATTACTGCCTCATGTTATCTGTATATCTTCTTCATTTATGACGGAATCTTGACTATATATGCCGCAGCGACTTTATATAGCGTCGTCTGGGGTTATACACATCGATAATATTTTTTAATGACCGACATCTGGGGTTTTCCAGGGGGTAAAATGAAGTTCATCATTCCAATACTAATCTGTTTTTCTTTGGTCTTAGGGTGTTCAAAGTCACCTAAGGAGTATCCAAGAGAAAATCCACCGGGAAACGATTATCGCCCGAACGTGGTGCCTAATCTCGAGAGCCCGCTAGAAGTTCTCACAAAACCACTCCCTGAAGAGGCCTCCGTCGGCGGCAAAGAGTACGATGAAAAAGTAAAACTCAATTCGTCGCAACCGATCCTTTACGCGAAAGGTGCCGCGGGAATTTCTTTTAAAACAACCCTGACAGAGTCGCGAAAAGTGCTTTCGGTTCCGCGCTATGGACCCGATGTCAATGGAACAGCACTCTATGACGAAAGCATGATCATTCGCTGGAGGCTGGATGAGCCACAAACTCCCGAATACTTCCTTTTAGATTCGGGTTACCTTGGTCGTTTGGATCTGGGTAATGGGCAGTCGATTGGTCTTAATCATGACTTTTCTAAAAAATATCCGGTGAATACGAAAGAGGGAGCGGAAAGAATCGCGCGCGATCTTTACCGCATTTTCCACAAAGAAGAGGCTTCGTTCGATTGTTTACCTAAGGGCTTTTGCTCTGTGGATTGGGGAACGGAAGAGAAGAAAGACGCGATTATTAGCTTCCCCGGCCTTCTCCTTCTTATGAGTAAAGATCGGTTCGTGGTCTATCGCATATTAGTTCAAAAAATTAACCCGCAAGGTCTTTTTGCGAACAATGCAGACATCCTCACGGGAAGCGTCCTTGTGCCCGATCAGAAACCCATCTCTCTCGGAGATGAATATCAAGACGTTTTTAAACGTCAGAGTGATGAGGTTAAAAAAACCAGCGGGATTGATCTTGAGATCGAAACCGATGTCTCAACAGACTCATTCGGACAAAATTACACCGGCGTTTATGTCGTATTTAACAAGACAAAGTTTGATCGCACCGCCAAGCTCCCAGAGCCGACCGACAAACTCATGATGTATCAGTTTGGCGGAGATTGGAAAGGCCTACTGACTTTAGATGGTCAGCCGATGACCGTTGTCGAATCCAGTGAGAGCGTTGATCTGTTGGTGGGAGATAATCCTGCGATGAAGAATCAAGCTTCGAAGACTCAGGCCGTGGTCAGTGGAACTCAAAGATTTGCGCCATTACAAATTAGCTTAGGGCTTCGCCGCAGCAATGTGCGCGGCTTTGCGGAAAAATTAAATAAATTTATAGGAGACGCTCTTCGTTCCAAATATCCTCAGGCGGAGATTTTTGCTCGAGTGAGTGGTCAACATCTTAAAAAGGAAATCAAAGAGTATACGGGCTACAACATTGTGTTTGATAAGTCATCGGGGAACGGTTCTCTCGTTCAATTTAAAATCAGCGAAGAGCGCGGAAACTTTGTTTACTTTTTGGTTCGCCAGATCGGTAACCAGGTGAACGCTTATGATCCCGTGATTTATGGTAACATGACCACTCCGGTGGAGAAGGTGATCGGTCCACAGCCGGTTCTCGGTTTTGACAATCAGCCGATGATGGGTGGTGATGGAAAACCTCTTGTTAAATACGAGACTCTTCCTTACTTCACGACGCTCTCTGGATTTACTATTGGGGATGTCGTGAGAGTGACAGACTGGGATTTGGGTCGCCAAGAGGCGACGACCGAAATGCAAATCGATGGAAAGAGCGTTACAGCGCGGTCCAGATATCTCGACGTGGCGACGTTGCAAGTGGCTTACACTACGGAAAAAGTCGTCGTGCAGGATCAGGCTTTTGTCACGGCAGGATCTGTTGGGGTGGAGCTCGGTCTTAAACTCGTTCAAGGGGACGATAAGCAACGGATTTATAAGATCATTAGCATTGGTTCGTCGTTCAAAGAGAACGAGATCAAGGACCTTTGCAAAGGAAAATTGGTGCCTCGCTTTGGTATGAGCGACGTTCAGTTTCTCGAAGAGATTAAAAACATCAAAGACTGTGCGTATCTTCCGGTTTACGACACGGGCGGAAACGGTCGTTTAACAAGCGTGTACTTTCCGAATGACCGTTTACGTCTTTCGTTCTCTGAGCAAGATCTTTCAATGGCTCGCGTCTATTTCCCAGCGAGTGAGGTGCAATAATGAAACACTTACTATTAATTACGACTTTAGTTTTCGTTTTTGGTTGTGCGAAAAACCGCGGTATCGAACCTCTGCGACCGAATGTCACCGAAGATTGGCAGAGTAAGCGGGACTTTACGGGAGCGGGTGCTGAGCGCGACATCTACTTTTTTAAAATCACTTCGGTGAAGAACTCCAACGATGGTGGATTTACCTTCGTGGGATTTGAAACCGACATGCGAGTCGGTTACTTTGATTTTACCAAAGACAAACTCATATTTAAAAACATCCAAGGTCAATACAAGGGGAGAGAGAGCACCGTTTCGGCATCTCCTATTCTCCTGCAGTGGCCGATCACTCACCACGAAGCGCAGCTCCAGACGATCGATGGTAAAACGACGAATAAAGAGATCGATGATGATCGTAAGGAATGGTTCCAAAAGAACAGCTTTAAGATCAATTTTGCACTTCCGGATGTGACTGAGGAGAATACGTTTTTCACCGGCGATTCGTGCTGGCAACCCCTCTCTCGTCGCCGCGTGGATGGGTCCGTGCAGACGGAGCCTGGGTACATCAGTTTCGTGGTGGAAGTCCTCTACCGCAGAATGTGTCCGGGAATGCAGGAGTATCAGAACGGAAACTCAAACTATACCGTTCAGTACCGATATTCCTTCCGCAAAATGGAAACCAAAGATGATTACAAGCCTTGGGCCTACGAGAGCGAACTTGATCCTAAGATGCGCAAGTTTGGTTACTTTCAATCGATCAAAGAAGATATGAATCCCATCGATGGTCGAGTAAAAAACGTCTTCTTGATTAACCGCTGGCACCCCGAAAAGACGCACAATTTTTTCTTCACCAAGGGTTTTCCGGAGCACTATAAGCCTATTTTTTACGATATTTTCGACAAGACCAACGAGGTCTTTATTAAAGCGGGATTAAAGATCCGTTTTAAGCTCAACGAAAATACCGGAATCGACGGCAAGGTGAAGGAATTCGGGGATCTCCGTTATTCTTTTGTGAACGTGGTGGAGGAGATGGATCCTTCAGCGCCATTGGGCTACGGACCCTCCAATGCGAATCCATTCACAGGTGAGATCCTGGCCGCGAATCTTAACGTTTGGACAGGAATGTTAAAGTACTACATGAAAGTGCTTGAACTCAGTGCCAGCCGTTTCCCCAACAAATATGAGACGTCTGATCTTTATAAAAAGATGGAAGCTCTCCTCAATGAGGGCGGAGCTCGCAATTGGGGCACCAACTGGGATCCTCAATCCGAGATTGGCTCTTTTTACGAACATATGATCAGCAAGACCACCTACGGATTTCCGGGAGCGAACGGGTTTACTCGTCTTGAAGACTCCATGGTTCCCGTGCAAGTCGTAGTCGATAAGGCTCGTCCACTGGAAGGGCCGCTCGTCGAAAAAATGCTCCCGATGAACGAAACGTGGTTGAAGCATCTTTACGCACCGGTATCGGCGGGGCAAAACACCTTTATCCGCCCACGCCTGATCGCTTACGAACCTTTGGAAGAGCAACCGCTCTTTAAAGCTCTCTTTGACAGAAATCCGGCGTCTCGTCGCCCCGATCTGGCTGCCATGAAAATGCTTTCAGGAGCCATCAAAGATTACGAAGCCCAGCAACTCAAGCTGGCATCGATGAATCTTCGCGGCCACTGCGCGATGGATATGCAAGAGGCTTTAGTGGGTGTCGATAATCTTTTGATTGCGGGCTATTCGACGCAAGAATTGACCGAGAGAATTCTTTACCGCGTCGGTATTCATGAGTTTGGTCACAACTTAAATCTTCGCCACAACTTTTATGGATCTGTGGATAAGGCCAACTTTGCTCCAGCCACGACCCCTGTGAAAGATGCTCAAGGCAACGTGGTCATCGGCCCGAATGGACAGCCCGAGCTTCATCCGGCGATTTCGTCTTCGGTGATGGATTACCATCGCTTGGAGCATGAGATGTTTACCGGTATGGCGTGGGAGCCCTACGATGTCGCCGCGCTGAAATACGCTTACAGCGAAGGGAAGATGGATGATGGAGTTAAATATCTTTTCTGTACGGATGAGCACACGCTGACAGGCGCTCTTTGTAACCGATTTGACTTTGGCTCAACACCCACTGAGATCGTGATGTCCTTTATCGACGCCTACGAAAACGGTTATTACACTCGGAACTACCGTTTTGGGCGGGCCTATTGGTCGACGGCGGGGTACGCCGGTGGCATTTACACCACCATGCAAGAAATTAAGCAAATGTTACCGATGTGGAGAACAGGGTTCTACGACTCCCTCCTTCGTGACGAGTTGAAAGCGAAAGGTTATTCGAAGGAAGCCGGCGATCAGATGATCACCGAGATCAATCGCGAAATGAAAAAAGCGATGAGACTTTCCATCGCGTTCTATCAAGCGGTTCTTCAGCAGAGTAACTCGGATAAACCCTTCCGGAGTGAGTACGATGAATTTACGGGGGCGCTGAAGCGGATCGGGATTGGCTTTGATAAACAGGCCGCGATGTTCTTCCTCGCCGGAGATAATCAGTTATTTTATAACCCCAATCGAATCTTGCTTTATTCGTCCTACATGACTTATCGAGCTGAGCCGGAGCTCGCAAGCCTCATGGAAAAAGTGAATGAGAATATCGTCACCCAGCGTGTGGATATGGAGCCTTGGTTTATTTCCTTTGGACGTCAGCTGTACGCTCAGTCGGCGATGAACTACAGTAACCGCGAAGATGAATCTTTCATTAATCGCATCAAGATTAAGCGTTATAGCGCGTTTGAATTGGGTCAGTACTTTGAGTATCAACCTTCGGCGAATCTTGTGGCAGATTTGATCTCTCTTCCTCAATCGAAGGATGCTGATTTTCAAAAGGGAGAGCAGGTCGCCATTGTCCGCGTGAACTCTCATTATTATGTGTTCTCAAAGCAGGGAAGTCCGTTTGCTTATGATATTTACAAGAATATCAAACAAAGCGAAGATTTCGAGAGTCCTTCCGTCGAAGGGAAGTTGGATCTCCAAGAGCTTTATTACATCTATACTCTCTCTAATGGGGGAACTCTTTAATGAAGCTTTGGAAGGCTCGGTATTTTAACTCTTTAGTGCTGTCATCGCTTCTGATGACAGCGTCTTTAGAGATCCAAGCTCAAGATGCCAATTCAACATCGGCTCCTTTGCCTGCCGATGCAAAGGGGGGCGTGACGAAAGCTCCGACCAATCCGACCGCGACAAAAACAAAGGTGACTAACGTGGCCCTCACCGGAGAAGTGGCAGGGAATTTAACGAAGCCTTGGATGATGTCCATTGACATCAATCATTTGCCAGAAACGCGTGATGATAACGATGCGGTGACAGAGATGTCGTTGCTATTTGATTACCTGGCCTCGCCCACCCATACATTTCGTCTGATTCAAGGGGTGCAAAAACTTTATGAAATTCGACCGGGGCAAAGCGAAGTCTATCCCTCGGACACCACTTTTTCTCATTTATGGAGAAGTCCTTGGCAGGCGGCAGGAGTGAAGTTCATTTGGGTGAATTCCTTAACTTTGCCCATTTCGGAAGACTCTCAAAACCGTGATCTTTTAACCACGGCGACCAGTCAACTTCGATTTAACTACGCTGTGGATCGATTCTTTTTTAGTTTTCGTCCCTTTGCGCGCTACCATGCCTACGAGTTTAAGACATCTCCGGAGGGAGACTTGCTCCCTTTGTACACTTTGGGTGCAAGCTTGCTCTCGACCGCTTCCATCACCGATCGCCTCACTCTCGTCGCATCGTTCGCGTACACTTCAGTGTACCTAACTGCTAGCGAATTCAGCAGTCGATCGACAGTGGAGCCGGAATCCCAGGGGAGATACTCCATTGATTTGAGTTTAAACTATGACTGGACACACAAAATCTCCACTTATCTTTACTACGGAGCGGGAGACTCTTATATTTTGGATGGCCGATACGAGATCAATGTGTACGACCCACGTACTACTCGCGCCGGCATTGGGGCCACGCTGAATTTTTAAGGATAAAGTCCTAAATCCAGTGTCTGTCCCCAAAATAACCAAAAGGGGAGAGCTCGATGAAGTCATTCGTTCTTATTCTATTAACCTCACTTAACGTATTCGCCGCCAATCAAAATGTAAGTCACCAGTGGTGTATTTGGGAAGGTGAGGAGTACCTTAAAGGCCCAGTGTTGGACGAAGGCCAATTTTGGATGCGTGTGGTTTACGATCTCCACCAGAAGCCGAACAACGAAGATTACAATGTATCTCCTATTGATTTCGAAGGCATCGGGTCCTGCCGATTTATTCCTCGCTCCCTCGGTCCGAATGTGGATTCAGCAATCACTGCTTACTTGGACAAAGGGTCCGAGATCATTCCGTCTCGTGCTTATTTAGATCTAAGATTGGGAACCAAATTTTTAGTCCCTCGCGCAACGTATGCGGCGGGAACCAATTTGATTTTTATTGAAAAAGATTTTTACTCGATGGATCCCCCGGCGTGCAAAGCACAAAAGGCGGGGATGATCGAGCTTGGTCGAAACAGCGCAGGGATTCGAGTGGATGATATTGTGATCCGAAAGCACGACAAAGGCGGAGTCACGGCGATTCTATTTGAAAAAAGTGCGTCGGAGTCTCTCTATTACGGAGTTTGCCATTTCGCCAAGGTTCCCTCTTCACAGATAGACCCTTCGCTTTAGGCGAGAGCCGCGCCGTCCTTGTCCTTTGCTGCCGACGGCGCCTTCCAGTTTTACTTCGATTTAATCATCAACGTATAACCACTATTGTAGTTCGGGCTGACGTAGTTCACGTCCGCAATGGGCTTTTCGGTGATTTCGAAAGGTGAAAAGATTTGGAGGACTGTGCCGGTGACGGGGGTGATAGGCCCAGTGGCCATTCCAACATCTTCACCTTCGCACTCGGTGTGGATACAATCGCTATAGTCATTGACGTTCACTTGAGTGAACAGTGCGGGGGCGTTGAAGTTGTCGCGATGAAGAGTGACGTACTGGAAAACATTTTTAGAATCAGTGACCTTGATCCCGCGCGCAAGCGTGACATAAGGACTATCTAAACTGGACCCTCCGCCGGCGAGCCCGAAGTTCACTTGGTGGGCGGTGAGGATTGCTTTTCCATTTTTGAGATTAACGATGACTTGTTGCCCGTCGTTTTGATTCGCGATCATCAGCTCATTGCTCGTATTCGCGATACTCAAGGTAGGATCCTTAAAAGCCGCGACTTTGTTGATGGTCATTTTATTAAAGTCGACCGCAAACAGCTCGCTCTTCGATTCATCATTCAGGTTTAACAGTTGAACCGAACTTCTGTTCATCTCGTAGCAGTTGATACAAGAGGTGCCAAGGGGGAGCACGATCGTCCTCTGAATATTCCACTGGCGATCTATGAACAAAAGCTTTGTTTGGACGTCATTTTGTTCGTAAGTGGTTGTGGAGAAGAGATTTCCGAAAACTAAGTTAAAATTATCAAACGAGGAGTCGATATTTTTAACCTTTCCGGTGCGTGAATCTAAACCAAAAATGCTGCTCACGTACTTCTCGTTGACGTAGGCCGAGGATCTCGCCATGAAGTGTCCGTCCATTTCGAGGCTGATATAAATCGAAGCTGAACTCGGAATATTTAACTTAGAAATATCAAATTGCAATTCAGCAATTTCATTACTTTTTACTAGAAGTAACTTAATACTTTTTGAACTCGCGTTTTGAAAATAGGCCGCTAGATATTCAGAAGACGAATTGGGCTGGGAGGCGCTAGAGAAGTCCTCGAAGGTGCTTTCGACTTTAATTTCTGGAGAGGCGTAATTATAGATGGATAAAGTCGAATTGTAGGAAGAAAACACAGCCAGCCTCTGATTCTCCATCCAGAACACCTCAGCTCCGTAGCCTTCGGGAGAATTCAGTTGCGGGGCCAGGCCTTGCGCAAGTGTTTGTCCTAAAATATCGGTCATCTCGATCTGACCGACTTTAAGTTTTACGAGAATGGGCTGTGACGGATGAATAAAGATCGGATTCTTATCAGAAACCTTGTCGAACTTGACTTGAACTTCACCCGTGACTCGATTGACGATGTAATAGTTCATGAATTCAATGTAAGTCTCTGCCGTTTGGAATACTTTCGAAGTTTTCAACAGGTCGTATCCCGACGCCGAACTTGTTACGCTACTGAAATCACCTTCGAAGCGCGCAAGGATGGGAAGATCAGAGTTTTTACCCCATCGAGAGGCATCAGAAACGCGAGGGTCGGAGTTGATCGCGGGTAAAAGTTGCCAAGTCTCGTCCATGCCGCTGTGAGAAGGGACGGGCGTGGGCAGTTGTCCAAAAGTGTTTTTGAACTCTGTGCAATTGTGTTCGGAGAACTCGGTACAGTAAAGATTAAATTTGTCATAGACCTCGCGAAATCGAGAGTCGATATCGAAGGACGAGTGGCTATCAAAAATGGCCGAGAACAAAGGGCAATCTTTTGAGGTGCACACATTGGTTTTAATTTTTTGAGTCCTTTCTTCCGTGAGAGTCGAAATTTCCTGAGCTGCGCGTTTCGCGAAAAATTGAGGGGAAAGTCCCCAACGTTCGTCAATCGATGAAGTCGGGTTTGAACTAAAAAATGTGTTTCTCCAGGACCAGTGCAGGCTTCTAAGTAAGTAGGATTGACCTTCGATAGAAAACTGCTTGGATTCCAGAGCTTCGTTCCACTTCTGCTGAACTTCGTCAAAACTATAAAGGGCCTGAGCGTAAGCCTCCATATCATTAATTAATGTCAGTAAGCGTTTGTCACGAGACGGGGTCGACCAGTCTTCATAAGCGGCGGTGCCCTCTTTACAGTTATTATTTTTCACGACGCAGAAGTCGTAGCCTTTTCTCACCACTTCGATCCGCTGAGAGATCATCTCGTCTAAGGTGGCCAAGCCCTCGGTGATGCGAAGTGCGGGGTTGAAGTTAGGATTGATGCGCTTGTAAACCATAAGGCCAAAGTTGGAGTAGGTTTCGGTCCCGTTTTCAGGAGCTGGGGCTGTGGGGTCGATCATAAACTCCGGAGAATATTGTTCTTCGGAAAAATAAGGCATACTTTTATTATCGACGAGACTCATTTTTCCATTTTGAATCAAGGGCCAGCGGAAGCGCACGAAGCCTTGACCTCGTTGAGGTTGAGAGGATTCGAAGAACGGCATTTCGGTGAGAGGTCGCACTTCCTTGGGCACCGTGGAATGGAGAGTGTACAGTGGAAGTCTTACGCCTTCCCCAGTGTTCACTTCGCTGACGATCAAAGTGTGCCCAGAGGGGCCGGATAACGTAAGGAAAATGGTTCCATCCATGAGAGCGTCTTTATTGATCTCAATCGGGTAAGTATCTTTGGCCAATGTGTGGGTGTAAGTAAAATCGGCGACATAATCAAGAACCGCGCGAAGGCGTTTGTCGTTGGTGAGATTCTCGAACACTTTCTTTTGATGAGCCTCGATGACCGCTTTATCGGTGGAGGTGAAATCGAGCTCTCCCTTTTTCCAAGCTACGGTTTTAAGATTTTTCCATTCTTTCTTCATGGTCTCGTGGGTGAACCATGCGCCGCTCGCGAGACGAAACGCAAAGGGAAGATTGTAGATGCGCGCGCAAATGATTCGCTCTTGATAAGCGATATCTGCGCAGTCGTTGGCAATTCCTAATTTTTGATAGAACTCGGGATGCAGGTTTTCTTTGGAGAAAGCGGCGCATTTTTTCTCCATCTCTAAAGACCACGAAGACTCGGCTTTCCATAAGATGTTATCGGCACTGGCCACGCCGAATGTAGGAAGTTCCGATTGAAGCTCTACGGAAAGGGGAGTGTCGAAGGCCTCGGAGTTGATATTCTCGTCGCGTACGCCAAACTGGGCTCGGGCGAATTCCAACGCTTTTTCCCGAGTTCCAAAAACTAAACGTTGAGGTTTTACAACTTTCGGAAGTCCATCATCGTCGATTGCGAAGGCCTGTACGGTCCAACCGTTTTCGCCCTGAGAAATGTGCACGGAAAGGGGGCCTAAGGGGCTGACCGCATCGAACACCGTGACGGAGGTGTCGGCAAAGCTCAGATGGGACATAAGAAGAAAAGAAACGACGACGAAGAAACGCGTAGTGATCATAAGTAGATCTCCTTTGGTTCATGCTCATAGCATGGACTCCAAAAAGAGACATAAAGGTATCCTTAAACCTTTAATAATTACAATCGTTGGTCTATAGGAATAGACCCGGCAACGCGACCATTTCCGGCTACTTTTCTTTTTTAAACAAGCGGCCGTTGATCTCATAGAGGACGGCACCATCTTTTTGATACCAGATTTCCTGATAATCCATATGCAAGCCTTCGGCTTTGATGGTCGTTATGATCTGGATACCGTCTCCGTAGAGCTCTTTGATCTTTAAGTTGTTACCGTCATAGGTCCCTTGGGCCTGGGTGGGAGTCATGAGGATGTTTTGGCGTTTAAACCACTTTGCGGGATAAGTTTCGAGTCCAACCACTTGGCAATCAAAATACCCGGCGGTTCTTTCCAGAAAATTTTGAGTTTCTTTAAATCGAAGTCGCATGGTCGGGCAACTCGTGCCGCTGCCCTCGTAAGTCCACTCACCCCAGCCGGTCCAGATTCCATGAAGGCTCGCCGCCGAAGCCGTTGAGCTTATAAAAACAAAGAGTAACCCCAATAAGAATAAACGCATAGATTGTCCCCCTAAAGTTAAAGCTTAGAAGAGAAACTTATGAAAATGAAGGGATCATTTATGACACGGTCTATTCATCAAGAGTGGCGGCAGAAAATTCGAGAACTTCACCATCTTGGCAACTGTAGACGAGTTGAATGGGCTTGCAGCACACTTCACAGTCCTCCACGTACGACTGTTCGTCATCAATGGTTTTATCAAGCACCATGGAAATGTTCTCAAAGCAGTAGGGACATGTAAAAAATTGTTCTTCTTGTTCCATAGGAAGAGTTTAAATTTATTTGCGCAAATCGCAAGCTCGCGCTTAAAATAAAATTCTTTTAAGGAGGCCTTATGCCTAAAGTTGCGATGAAGATCGGTTATGTGTTGACGGCTTTGTTTTTGAGCAGCTGTTCCACTCCAAAGTCCTCGTCTCCGGAAGATCAGACTCTCGGTATTCAACAAGAGGAAGTCACTCCGGCGCCTCCTCCAGAGCATTCTCATAAGGATCATCACCACAAAGCATTTAAAGGCGCCGAAGAGTGGGCCAAGGAGTTCGACGATCCGAAGCGTGATCAATGGCAACGCCCGCAAGACGTCCTCCGAGCACTGGAGCTCAAAAAGACCGATAACGTGGCGGATATTGGATCGGGGACGGGTTACTTCACTGTGAAGATCGCGCCACTCGTGCCCCAGGGTACAGTTTACGGTGTGGATGTGGAAAAGGATATGGTCCGTTACCTTGAGAATCGGGCCAAAGCATTAAAGCTTCCTAACGTGGCTGCCGTGCTCGCCGAAGAATCGGGTTTTACCACGGATAAAAAGCTGGACGTCGTTTTGGTGGTGAACACCTACCACCATATTCCGAATCGGAGCGCTTATTTTAAAGGGTTAATCCCTCATCTCAACAGCGGCGCCCGAGTCGTGATCGTCGATTTTCTACCCACGTCGCCGATGGGTCCTCCCCAAAAGCACAGGTATCAGCCGCCGCAGATTAAAAACGAGATGCAGCAGGCAGGGTATAGATTTGTGAAACAGAAAAATCTGCCCTACCAGTTTGTACTCACGTTTCAAGCGGGCCTCTCGATGGTCAATTCACCTCTCAGTAAATAGTTCATAAGTGACTGTAATTTAGAGCCTTCAGGGACCTAGAAACTTGCCTGCGCCTTCGAGAGCGGGCATAGCCATTGCTTTACCCCAATTGCTTTAGAAGCGAGGTCCTTGGTGAAGAAAAGTTTAAAAGCGATTCTGGTTTTGTCGGTGTGTTTTTCTCTGGCGAGAGTTGCTCAGGGGAGTAGTTATTGTTTAGCTCTTCGAGGAAATGGGGAATTGGCTCCGTCGCACTGGGGCGCCGTTTCGAACGTCGTTGAAAAGCTGGGGTTACCGCAGGCCCAAGCCGGGGGCAGTTCGGCTTCGATCACCATGTTTTTGGTGGATGCGATATCGACCAATCCTTATATTAAAAATGACAAAGTGAAGGCTGCACTTTTAATTAAAAGTTTAGAGGGCATTGTCGAGTTTTTATCGCAGACGCAACAATGGCAGGAGTTTGCCCTTCTTTACAGCCAGGTTCAGGCGCTTCAATTGGGGAGTTCGTCGGTGATTGAGACTGTGGCCGCGCAGCTCAACTCCACCCAGTCTTTGAGTGTGAGTCAGGCCAAAGCATGGTCTGCGAAGAATTCGGAATTACTTCTTAAGAATATTAAATTAGCGACAGAGCTTGGATTTATTGATCCCGTGTCTTACCAACCGCTATTGGGGGCACTTACTGGATTGCCCACCGCCACGGGGGCCTCGCAGATCGAAAAGCATCTTCTAACGATTCAGTTTTACGGTCGCGAGCTCTACAATACTCTTCGCGTCTTTGGACAGTTTGATGCGAAGTCTGACGACAATTTATTTTTTAGACCAGGAATTGTAAACTTCGATGTTCTCGCCAAACAATTCGGACGTATCGCGCAGTTCTACACGGCCGATAATAAAACGCCGGCAGTTCAGAGTCTGTGGGTGGAGTTTTTTAAACAATGCTCAAAACCCTCGGAGAAAAAAGTTTGGAGTGATTTACGCCAAAGCCATCCTCTCTGCGCCCAGACTTTTTACGAATTAGTTAAAACTCACTTTCAATCTGAACCGCAAAAAACTTTTGAATTGCGCCCCATCGGAGCATCGATCGCTTCCTATCCAACGACCTCTGTGCTGTCTCGGACCCCGGTCGTTCGAGGAGCGTTGGGTCCTAAAAACTTACCTACCTCTTACGAGCAGGCCGATGCGGCTCTTAATGAGTACGCCCTATCGATGACAAGCGACTTTGGAAAACGTTTTAATATTTCCTACCCCGATACAGTTCGTTTTGGATATTGGGGACGCGAAACGGGATTAGCCGAAATCGAAAAGAATTTACCGGGGGACGACGAAAAGAGCCTGCGCTTTCTAAGTTTGGGCCCAGCCCCTTGGAAAGTCGCGCTCGGATTATCGCCGGCGGAGCCGGGACTTTCTCCCTTGAAGCGATTCACCACCCAAAGGGGCGAACGTCTGATTTCTGCAGGGGGATGGTCGGATCTTCATCCGGTCATAGTGCTTAAAGCGGCGGGCTGCCAAGATGTCATCTATGTCACTCGTCGAGGCGGTGAATCTCTTTTTGCGCAAGGAGTGGCCAAGCGACTTTTGGGAGCCGATGAACGTTGGCTTAAGGGATGGGAGGAGCTTGCAACCCCGTCCGAAGGCGTGGATGACGATCGAACATCTCTTTGGTCGAGTCTTTACAATATTGCGAATCCTAAAAGTTCTTTTCAGCGAGCTCTTCAGGGTGCGACGGCCATCCTGTGCACCGATTGGAACTCCTTTGACGTGAAGTCCCAGATGAGCCCAATGATCTCTGAGTCTTATCAAAGTCCATACTTTGTCACTCATCAAAAATCAGGGTCTCAATTTGAGAATCTGATTCCTCGGTTAAATCCAAAGGAACAGCACGAAAATGGTTATCCTCGATATGTCGGCTGTTTTCCGGTCTTTGAGTAGGCTGGACTAGAGATTTCTTAGCGATTTTGTTAATCTATTAGACATGCAAAATCGCAATTCTTCATCGTTTGTCGTGCCGAGTTTTTTGGCCATTTCAGGTTTGATTTTAATCACAGCCGCCTGTGTGTCTCGAGGTGCTCCCTCTTATGCCTTGAAGGCCGACGAAGAAGAGGTGATTGACGTGGATGAGTTGGCCGAGCGCCAGATCACTTCTTTCTCCGCTGTGTTTGCTCAGCCGAAAGATGAATCCATCAGCTATTCCAAAGTGGTGAATCAGAATTTAGATGGGATTCCTTTAGAGCAGTCTCAAACTCTTATGGACGAAGCTAAAGCTTTTGTGCAAGAGAGAAGCAAATCGAACACGCATGTTGCGGTTCTACGCCGGTGCAAACACGACGAAAACGATATTTTTTGTATCGCTTTTAAAGAGCGATGGAACGTGGAGCGCTCTCGTCGCAAGTCGCAGGGAGCAGTGCTTTCGGCCAAGCAGGTTTTAGCGCAACTTAAAAGTAAGGATTTTGTAAAACTCGAGAAAGCATCTTCAAAGCAGATTATTACGGCCGCCAAAAAATTAAAATCAGCACAACTTTTAGAGGTGAGTCGAGCCGCGACTCTTTCCCCCGTATGTATTTCGGAAACGCTATCATTAGGTTTAGCCGCAGTCCTCGAAGTGGGTTTCCCCCAAGACGAGAACGTGACTTTATCACGAACCTTGTTGGAGCAGTCCACCAAATGCGCCAAAGGTGAGGCGTTGGACCGCGCCAACTATCGCTTAGCCATGCTTCACGTGTGGAAGAATGATTGTCAGCAGGCGCTTCCCCTTTTTGATGCGCAGTTGAAGTCGGGTGAAGCCAAGTACCTTCAGTCGCGGTCCACCTATTGGAGAGACTGGTGTCAAAAACAATCTCCATCGGTTGCCGCCAAATCCTCCGTTGAGCCTGGCAAAGAAATGTATAAGGAATTTCCTCTCAGTTTTCATTCCTTAGTGGCTGACGAGGGTTTTAACACTCCTGCCTTTGATCTTTTGACCTCCAACCCGGATCCCGTGATTGCCTATCGCTCCACGACCAACAAAACGTTAAATAGCATTCTCGCTGCAGCAGATGTGTTTTTACGTATTGATGAAAAGGACCTCGCCTTTCACCTTCTTGAAGGCGTCAAGCCAGATCACATCAGTGCTGAACCTGCAGAAGTGCTCTTATATCTTTCTATCGTCGCGAACCGCGCCCAATTTGGTCTTTTAAAATTTCAGGCCATGACCAAAGCCTTCGACAAAAATCCCTCGATTAAAACTCCGGTCACTATGAAGTTTTATTATCCGAACTGGTACTATGAACTTGTGGAAGAGCATAAAGAGTCGGTGAATCCCTATTTGCTTTTGGCTTTGATTCGCCAGGAAAGTGCGTTTAATCCCAAAGCCCAAAGTGCTGCGGGAGCCCGCGGTTTAATGCAACTTCTTCCGGGAACAGCGAAATCCTTTGGGCGGATTAAAAAAAATGATTTGTTTATTCCTAAAAAGAATATTCAGGCCGGAGTTAAATTCTTTTCCTATCTTCTCAAACGCTATAATGGGCAAGTGCATTTAGCATTGGCCGCTTATAACGCCGGTCCCAGTGCGGTGGATGATTGGGTCAAGCGTTATCCCACAGAGAATTCAGTTCTGTTTATGGATTTAGTTCCCTACCGCGAGACCCGCGAGTACGTAGCGACGATTCTAAGAAACTGGTACTGGTACAATAAGCTCTACGCTTCCGAAGGCACGAAGCAATCAAAACTCCAATCGCCCGTCAGCGAGGCTTTGCAAGTCAGTCGGTCCAATGAATGAATATCACTTTAGACTGCGCTTAAATGCTGTTCTTCAACTCACAACCCATTACTCTCTCGATGACTGGAGAAAGCAGCGCCCGTTTGTTTTACGGGGGGACGAGATTCAAAAGATTTATACTCTTTTTGGAATCTCTTATTTGTATTACGTCAAAGACAACGTGGATTATGTGGCCTTAGTTTCTCGCCGTGATGCCGGGCTCAAGCAGCTCAAATCGGATCGCCCTAAGCTGAGCAAGCCTTTCTTAACCCTGAAGAATCTCAATCATGCCCGCAAAAATTATTTACCCAATTCGATTTCGATATGGCTTTGGTGTATTATTTTTTTTATGAACATGGCCCTGGCTGTTTTTGATGATGCAGTTTGTGGCGAAGATATGTACTGCGGACTCAAAGTTCAGGTTTGGAATTTACTTCTAATGATGACGATTTCGATTCTGGTTCCTTTTTTACTCTACTATTGGCGCGCTCGAAATACAAAGTCCCATGTCACTGCAATATTGCTGAAAACTGAAGTGCTCACCTTGGTTTTTATCGCTTTGATCGTCAGCGCTTGGATCATCACGTCCGATGCGAGAACGGGCACCCACTACACTCAACTCTACAAAGCCAGAAACGCTATCTTTACCCACTTCTGAGGAACCTGAACAGTCCCGCGTCAATTGGTTAAGGTTTTGTTAAGAAGTCGGCGCTAACAATTTCCTAATTTTACTTGTGGCTTCATCTCCTTGATGATTCGGGCATATCACAGCCCCGTGATTGTTGGAGGAGAATAATTATGCTTAAAGCATCACTTTTTGGTTTATTACTACTTGCGGGAACGCAAGCTTACGCTGTCTGCCCCGAGGGTACGACTGCAAAACAAGGACAGATCGAAAGCAAACCCATTTGCGTGGTTCGCGGATCTTACCTGAATGCTAACATTTCCCTCACGGCCAACAATGCCTATGTTCTCGAGGGGGATGTCCGCATTGGTGGCGATAACGTGGATAAATCCACGCTCACTTTAGAGCCAGGAACTCAGGTTTACGGATCTTCTGGCGCCTATCTTGTTGTTTCTCGAGGTTCGCAAATTTTTGCGAATGGAACTGCGTCTAAGCCGGTCGTATTTACGGCATTAGAACGCCAAAATCCAGTGCCTGGCTTTTGGGGTGGATTGGTCATCACAGGAAACGCCTCCATCAACAACTGTAAAGGTGCAGCTCAAAGTTGCGACAATACTGTTGAAGGTATTCAAACCAATGCTCCGAAATTCGGCGGAAATAATGACGACGAGAGCTCGGGCCGTTTAAACTATGTACGCGTAGAGTACGCCGGGTACACTCTGGCCGAAGATAACGAGTTAAATGCGATCACATTCTATGCGGTCGGACGTGGAACCGAAGTGGATTACATCGAAGCCTACAAAGGCGCAGATGATGGCGTTGAACTTTTTGGTGGAACGGTCAACATTCGCCACGTCGTGATCATTGATAATGACGATGATGGACTGGATTGGGATATGGGTTGGAGAGGAAACGCTCAATTCGTTTTGATCCAGTTAGAGAACGCTACAGAAAAAGATCCTAACGGAATCGAAGCTGACAATTTAAAGTCACCGATGACAGCGGAGCCTCGTTCAAATCCGACGATCAGCAACGTTACCATTATCGGTAAAGGAACTAACCCTAAGCTTCTCAACGGAATTCTTCTCCGTCACGGAACAGCGGGAAAAATCTTTAATACGATTGTCACCGGAACTTTCCAGAACTGCGTCAACATTGATAACGAAGAGACCTTTAAGGTTGGTGGTCAGATGGTGAATGGCAAAGTGGAACAAACGGGACTTGTGATGAGCAACTCGATCGTGAGCTGCTCGGGCACTCAGTTTAAAGAGGACGCAACGGATCTATGGTCAGTCAGTCAGTGGTTCTCTGGTGACGAAACGAAAAGCAACTACGTCATGGACCCGCAATTGAAAGATTGGATTCCTGGTGAAGATAGTCCTGCTGTGGGCGGTGCCGTGGATGAACTTCCAGAGCTCCCAGGGCAGTGGCAATTCATTCCGGTCAGTTTCGTAGGAGCGCTAAGCTCTAAGAATGCGCAGGATTGGACCGCGGGTTGGACCAAAAAATAGGTCAACAAAAGTGAAACTACCGGACTTATGATAAAACGACGGTCTAGACTAAGTTTAATGGTACTGATGTGGGTGTGCGTAGCATGCCCACTCGTCGTTTTTTCTCAGGGCAATGTGGAGTCGCGTTTTCAAATGGAAAAGGACTCTGTCAAAGTTTTTGATGACAAGTCCGAAGGGGACCTGACAATCTATGTTTTTAATAATGGCCTGCCGGCTCCAAATGTAAAAGTCATTACTCCGGCCGGGGAGAAGTCTTCTAACGATTATGGCGTCATCACAACCAAGTTGTCGGCCAAAGAGGATCATGAAATCACGATCCCAAGTATACACAAAAAAATAAAGGTCAAAATTACTCCCGGCTTCGAATCGCAAGTGATCGTCAATCTTTTGGCCGAGCAGAGCGATGTCGAAGTCGAAACTCCAAAAGCGGAGACGCAAACAACCACTGCTCAAGGACCCAAAGTTAAAATGCGATTCCAGGTGAGGAGTGAGCGCGGCCCCGTTCAAAATGCCACCGTCCTTTTTTCGGGATTAGAAGCGGTGTCCAGGACCGACGACCATGGAATTGTACAAGTCGATTTACCCGAGGGTGAAGCTACGGCCACTTTCTTTCATCCAGAGTTTCAAACACTCACATTAAATTCTTTAAAGGTCGAAAAAACATCGACCGAAACTTTTCAAATTGAGCTTAAACCGTCTCTGAATCAGCTTGAAGATATGGTGGTTCTGGCTCCAAAAGTAAAGGGCAGTCTTTCTGCATTGGTTGAGGTGCGAAAGCAAAGCTCGGCGGTCACTGACGTTTTAGGAGCGGAGCAAATGGCGAGAGCTGGAGACGGGGACGCGGCCGCATCTCTTCGACGCGTGACTGGCCTCACTCTCGTCAACGGGAAGTTTGTGTACGTGCGCGGACTTGGTGAGAGATATTCCGGTGTATTAATGAATCAATTCTCTTTGCCAAGTCCAGAGCCTACACGTCGTGTGGTGCCGCTCGATCTGTTTCCGACGGCCATTATGGAGAGTATTGTCGTTCAGAAAAGTTATTCTCCCGATCTGCCTGGTGAATTTGGAGGAGGAGTCATTCAGTTACAAACGAAGACGCTCCCAGAAAGTTTTTTTCTTCGTGCGACGATTGCTACCGCCTACGAGAGAAATGCTCAAGGTCGACTTGGTTATAAGGGAGGAAGTACGGATTGGTTAGGGATCGACGATGGCTCCCGACAACTTCCTACGGCCATTAAAAATGTGCTAGGTCAGGGGCTGAAGCTCACTAAAAATATCCCGGGAGAAGACAAGGGATTAACTGAGCAGCAGTTGATCGATTTGGGAAATACATTGCCCGTCAATTACAATACCGATACGACGTCGCAACCCTCTATGCCTAACCTTGCCTTATCTATGGGGAACGGTTGGAAGTTTTCGGGATTTAAATTGGGAACTGCAGGAAGCCTGCTCTATGGTCAATCGATCGACGCCTACAACCGCTTTTCACAAGGTTTTAACGTGGGGACCGGCGGAAAATTTGAGCGCGACTTCCAAAGACAGTCCGTTGTTGCCGAAACTGAAGTTCGTTTAGCGGGAAGTTTTGATGTGGGTGCCGAGATATTCAAAGATCATAAAATCTCGGCAAGTGCTTTTATCCTGAGAAACACAACGAGCTTGGCCCAAAGAGACACAACGATTAACTATCTCAGTAATGGCAATCAAACGGAAGCGACCACGCTGGACTGGACGGAGCGTCAACTTTTTGCTCAGCACTTTAAAGGCCAGCATAATCTGCAAAAGATTGTCAATTATCCGGTGAAATGGGATTGGCGCTTAGGTCTTTCGCAGGCCAATCGCAACAGTCCCGATCGCCGCGACTACATGTACGATATTATTAATGGGAATACCACCATCGCGAGTGATAGTTCGGGAAATACTCGTACCTTTAGCGATCTTACCGATGATTCATCGGAGATGGCCATGGATCTCACGATTCCTTGGGTGTATAAGGCCAGAGATTTAGTAAAAGTTAAATTGGGCTTCAATCAGATCGAGAAAAATCGACGCTCTGATATCACTCGTCTCTTTTTTGCCAATAATTTTTCCGGGGCAACGCCAATTCCGCTCAACGGCAGTCCAGAAGATATTTTTTCTAAACCGAATATTGATTCCGGAGTTTTCCTCTTAAAGAATCTGACCAATGAAGCTGACAGTTACTCTGGGGAACAAACGATTAGCGCACAATATATTTTAGCGGAAATCGCTCCGGTGGCCGAGTGGAGTTTTCAAGCGGGTTTCCGGCGCGAGAGTTCTACACAGCTTGTAAAAACATTTAAATATTTTGAGCCGGATCGCCCGTTTGCTCGCTCGCAGCTAGAAATGAATGACGTGTTGCCCGTATACGCCGTCACTTGGAAGCCCACCGATCACTGGCGGGCCCGTCTGGCTTACAGCGAAACTCTCGCTCGTCCAGATTTTAGAGAGTTGTCGACCGTCGGATTTGTGGACGATGAAACAGGGTACAATGTTCAAGGCAACGCCAACCTCAAAGGGACGGTGATTAAAAATATAGATCATCGCTGGGAGTATTATTGGACCTCGGATGAGTATATGTCCCTCGGGCTTTTCCATAAGCGGTTTGTCAATCCGATCGAGGTGATGTTTATACCTGGGGTCAATCGAATCCAGTCTTTTGATAATGCTCAAGGGGCAGAGAATTACGGGATTGAGATTGAGAATCGCACGGGATTGCGACATTTCTCTCGCGAACTTCGCCGCTGGACTCTTTTGACCAACCTGACGCTCATTCGTTCAGAGATTGAGTTGGATGAGAAGAACAAAGGCATTCAAACTTCGGAAGTTCGACCTCTGCAAGGTCAGTCTCCTTATGTGATCAACCTGCAATTGCAGTATGATCGTCCGCAATGGGGTTTTTCATCGACTTTGCTTTACAATATTGTAGGAAAACGCATCACCGAAGTGGGTACCAACGATGTGCCTGACACCTACGAGCAACCGTTCGGGCAGCTCGACTTTGTCGCGTCCGAAAAAGTGGGAAAATTTTGGACCATTGGATTTCGGGCGCGCAATCTCTTAAATCCTGAGATCGAGTCAACGCAAGCGGATGAAGTGGTGAGATCCTACCGTCGCGGTCGTTTCTTCGGGTTAACTCTTGGAGCTGTCTTATGAAGATCGCTTTAACAGTGTTTTTATTTTTTGTGGCGGCCTGTGGAAAACACAGCAGTGTGAACTCCGCCTTTTTGGATAACAGCAATTCTTTTCAAGGCAACCAGAATAAAACCGACGAAGAAAAACTCATCATGGCCATCGACGTGGGGAATGAGGCGGCGTTTGATGGATTTCTGGCAGATGTTGATGACCTGAACCGACTGCTGACCAATGGAAGAACTTACCTCATTCACGCGACGATCCAGAATCGAGCTCGGTTTGTTTGGAAACTTTTGCAGAAGGGTGCAGATGTATCGGTGCTGGATTCTTTGGGGAAAACGGCAATCGATCATGCCCAGGATAATCCTAAGATGTGGAATCTTCTCGATAGTGATCGACAAAAAGAACAGCAGGAGAATTTTTTTACGGCGGTCGAAAACGAAGACACGCTCGGTCTCCAAAAGATGCTCGAGGAGCAAGTGAATCCGAATTTCTTGCACGCCAGTGGTCAGACTCCTTTGACCCGCGCCGTGCAATTGAAGTCTCTGCCCGTAGTGCGAACCATTTCTCGCTGGAAAGACAAAGATGGGATTAATACCATCGATCTGGCTTTGCCTAACGGTGCAGGTGAGTCGGCCTTAGGAATCGCTAAAGAGAAAAATATTAAAAAGATAATTGATGAGCTCGTCAAAAACGGAGCCATCGTGGAAAGTGTTGGGGTGACTTTATGAAGGATCGTATATTTGCAATTGCTCATTATGCAGACGCGGGCGTGCTCTATCTACTTATTGCTCTAAGTCTCGTCAGTATCGGAGTGATCATCGAACGGTATGTGCGTTTACGCACGCTCGCCAAAAAGAGCCGCGAGGAAAAAGTAAAGATGGAGGACGTTTTAACATCCGTTAGAATTAACGATCTGCCGGATATAAAAATGGATGCCGAGTCCATGGAAGGCAAAGCGATGAAGTACGCTTTAAACCACATGAAGCACAATGGTCTTAAAGGCCTCGAAGAATCTTTTGATACTTATGTACAGTTTCAACAACCGCGCCTAGAGCGATCTCTCACATTTTTAGCGACAGTGGGCTCTAATGCTCCCTACATTGGTCTTTTTGGAACCGTGTTAGGGATCATGAAGTCCTTCCATGACTTAGCTCATGCTTCTTCAGCCGGTCAGCAAACGGTGATGTCAGGAATTTCCGCAGCGCTCATTGCTACGGCGGCCGGTCTTCTCGTCGCGATCCCGAATATTTTGGCGTACAACTACTTCCAGAAGCAGGTCAAGATGATCGTCACCGGTATGGAGAACTGCAGAGACATGGTTATCGCTTACGCGAAAATGAAGGGGAACTGATATGGGTGCAAAAGCCGGTGGCGGAGAAACGATCTCCGAAATCAACATGGTCCCTCTGATCGATATTATCCTCGTGGTGCTTATCATATTTATGGTGACCGCGCCGGCCCTGATCAAGCCGAGCGTTGAAGTGAGCCTTCCTGAAGCGTCTTCGGCCGACGAAACCACTCCGAGTTTATTAAATATATCCATCACCGCCGACGGCTCCGTCCAGCTCAATAATGAAAGCGTCGATGAGGAGTCCGCGAAAAGTCTTTCGCGGACCGAAGTGGAGAGAAATCCCGAGGTGCAAGCCGTGATCATTGCGGACCGAGATCTGCCTTACGGACAAGTGATTAAAGTATTGGACTGGATTAAATCGACCGGCGTTAAAAATTTTGCGGTGACCACAGACAAACCGGTCACAAATTAAGAGGTGAGTATGAAACATAAGATTTCTTTGTTGTCTTTAATTTTAGGATTATCGTTGACGCTGTCTCTGGCATCGGCCAACTGGCAGGTCATGGTCCAACAAGTCACCCAACTCCGCGGAGAGCTAGAGACTTTACAAAAAGAAACTGAGGCCTTACAAAAAGAAAAACAGGTCGAACTCGAACAGTGGTCTCAACGGCGTCAAGAGGCGACGCAAGGACTCGATCGCGAGAAGATGCGATCTTTGCAAATCCACGAAAAACTCAAACGTCTGCAGGCCAAAGTCAAACATCAGGGGAAGGTGGATCCAAAATCCAGCCAGCGAGTTTTAGGTTGGATCGAAGCCACGGAAAGATCAGTGCAAGGCACGTTGCCGTTTCAAATAGAGCGGCGGACCGGGGAGCTAACGAAGTTAAAAGAAAGAGTGCAGAAAGGGTATGAGCCGATGGAGTTCATCGTGGCTGATCTTTGGGCGTTTATCGAAAGCGAGATGAAGCTCACTCAAACTAATGAATACCGCATTTTAACTCTTAAGCTTAAGAATCAAGATCAGAAGGTGGAAGTCGCTCGGCTAGGAATGCAATGGATGTTCGCAAAGACGACCCAAGGGGAAATATTTGCACTTAAGAAGAAGGCGTCAGGGTGGGAGTGGGCTCCTATTGAAGAGACAGACCAACAGAGTTCGGTCCTGCTTCTTGTTCAAGATCTGCGGAATAAAAATGATTCAGGTTACTACCAACTCCCTAGAACCGGCGATGCCGTAGGAGCGAGCTTATGATGACATGGTTGATTTTATTTTTAGGTATAGCCATAGCTCAGACCGAAACGACAAACCCCTCTGTAAAACCAGAAGAGACTATCGATAAAGCGTTTCAAAGAGAATTTATTTATCTTAATTCGCAGCGAGAGACATTGATCAAGCAAAAACAGAGAACCGAGCAAAATTTGAGTCAACGTATTGCTGTGGCGAAAGCGCAGACCATCGCTGCACAGAAGGAGACAGTAGCTCTCTCTGGAGAAAATGATGATCGCCATGAGGAGCTGACGGAGTTAGATCGCCGTAAAAAAGAATTGCAAAAGCGAGGAACTTCGTTGGAATCCACGTACAAAAAGTCAAAACTGGCTCTTGCGGAGTACGCGGCGGGTTTGCACTTTGAAGCGACCAAAGATAAAACGACAGTGAATGTTCCAGAGGAACTGAGCGTAGCCCAGATGGATGAGATCTTTTCCGAAGCCAACTCCCTCTTAGAACAGTCTTCCAAAGTCGAAGTGTTTCCGTCTACTTTTCTCGACGAAGACAATAAGTTAGTCAGTGGCACGGTCACACGTTTCGGTCGAGTGGCGGCTATAGGATCGGTGGATAATTCCCACTACGTTCTCGGTCCCAACGGAGAGGGCTTACTGAAAGCCCTTGAAAAGTCTCCGTCGCCGAACGAGTCGAGTCTTAATCTTTATGTTTTTCACTCGCTCAATAAAGCGGCCATGATCAAAAAGCAAGGAACTCTGGTGGAAAAGCTAGCGGATCTGAGTCCATTGATTTTTTTAAGCCTCATTTTATTACTCATTGCTGGGCTGTTTAGCTCTCTCTTAAAGGTGTAATGTGAAAGCGCTGATGACGAAAATGAAATCTCAAAGAATCTTCGCCGCCCTGGGGGGAGTCTTTGTTTTTTTACTGATCGTCGTCACCGTCTGCGCACTCATCGCGATCGACCCCATTCATCTTGTTAAAGACGAAAAAGTCGTTGAAAAGCCCACAGTCGTGAAATTGGCAGAGCCTCCCAAGACTGAACAACTTCCCGAGCCCCCGAAGAAAACTCAAGAGGCGAGCTTGATGTCAACTTTAGCCCCAGATTCTTTAAGTCCCTCGGCTCAAGATGTCGGGGGAGGAGTGTCCTTCGGGAGTGGCGGTTTTGGACCAGCCGTCGGCGGTGGTGGGGGCTTTGGGGCTTCGGCCAGTGAACTCGCTAAAGACAAGGGCAACATTCACCGGCCTCCTCGTTTGATTTCGAAAAGCCCTGTGGAATATCCATCAGAGGCCCGGCAAAAAAATATATCAGGATTTGTGCTCCTAAAAATTCTGGTGGCGCTCAATGGAGCCATCGAGAAAGTCGAAATCTTAGAAAGCGAGCCTCAGGGAGTGTTCGATCAATCCGCGACGCGGGCGATTAAGGCGTGGCGTTTTGAGCCGGCCATCGTCAAAGGTGAGCTTGTGGCGGCGTGGACCCAACAAAAAATTAAATTTGAGTTGAACTGATGAAGTATTTCTTATCTCTATTATTGTTTATCATTTTCAATAGCTCTCTCGCTGAGGTGAAAGATCCGATGTATGACGAGCTCGAGGGACTCGATCTGATTGAAGCACTTGTGCGCGATAATAAGTTAACTCTTGCCGAGGAAGAGTTTCAAAAAAAACATCCGAAGTCGGCTCGTTCTTATTATCTCAAAGGTCGGCTCCGTTACGCTCAGGAAAAGTGGGTGGATGCAACCGGCGAGTTCACTTCGGCTGCGAATTTTGAATCCGATCCCGAGCTGAAAAACTCCATCTCTATCTTTCATGCGATGAGCTTATCTCATCGGCAGATGTGGAAAGAATGTCGAGATCAGTTTTCGAAAGTCGAGCGGCGGAGAATGAATTTAGAAAGTCAGGTATTAGCAAGAGCTTCATGCGAAAAAAATTCTGGAGATTTTTCCCAGGCCTGGAAGACTTTGGCGTGGGCCCAGAGACAATGGAATTCTTTTTCCGTAAAAAATGAAGAGATCCAGTTGCTTTTAGATTTGAAGTTGGTGCACCAAGCGCAAAGCGCGGCGTTCGAGTGGTTTAGAGTTCATGCCGGGCTTGCGTCGCAATATCAGAACATCGCAGAGGTTTTCTTTCAAAGAGGAGAGTCGGAGTCGGCGTTGGAGCTTTTGGAGTTGGGGCGACTGGCTCACCCTTTGAATGTGGATCTAAATTTGGCGTTGGCTCAGTTCTACTTTCAGAAGAATAACTATGGGGCTTCGGCTGAGGGATTTGTGTACGCCAGTCTCAGCGATAATAAGTATTCGTTTCATGCGGCTGAAACCTACCGGCAGATGCATTTGTTCCAACGCTCGCAGTTTTGGAACCAGTTTATCGTTGATCCGAAAGAAAAGTTAAGGCAGACCATGGCGCTTTACATTGATCAAGCGCAGTACCCCAAAATTTCGACGCTAGAAAATATCATTATGCGGAGCGAACTTCACAAAGACGACGAGCTGAGATACGCGCTGGCCTACTCGATGGCGCTTAACGGTGAGGTCGATGTGCCCTTAAAGTATTTGGCCAGCATTCAAAAGCCCGAACTTCTCGAAAAATCATCCTTGCTGAGAAAAGCTCTGCTCGACTGCAAGGTGAACGGCGATCTTTGCCGTTTGTAAGAAGGACTCTATCCCCAAAAGTTGATGCAGAAGGTGACGAGTGCGGCATTGACGAAATCGATAAAGCAGGTGCCGACCAGCGGAACGACCAAGTAGGCTTTGTTGGAGGGACCATACTTTTCGGTGATCGCATTCATATTGGCCATAGCGTTCGCCGTAGTCCCCATCATAAATCCCGTAAATCCGCCACTGATCACGGCGGCATCATAGTCTTTGCCCATCGCTTTAAATACTAAAGTGTAGGCGAGGAGACCCGTCAGCACGGACTGCAGAACGAGGAAAATCAAAATGGCGACGGCCGTGTTCTGTAATTGAGAAAGATCCAGAGTCACAATCGACATCGCAATAAACAGGGACAGACACACGTTCCCGATGTCTTCGATCGATGAGTCCTCGATGTCGAACCAATCGGTGACGTCATCGAGATTGCGAATGAGTGCGGCTGAAATCATTGAGCCAATGTAGATGGGAAGTGTGATGCCCGTGGTGTTGATCGCGGTGCTGATCCACGCTCCTAAACCCATGATGATCAACATGCCAATAACGTGCTTGAGAGAGTTTTGTGTAAAAAACTTGGGCTTATCCTCGAGATCACTCAAAGCTTCGCGAGCGTCTTCGTGGGGAAGTTTTTCGTCGTTCTGGTCGGGTGTGGCAGACAGTTTATGCTTACGGATGAGAAACGTGGTGATCGGCGATCCAATCAATCCGCCAACAATAATTCCGCCCATGGCGCTTGAAAGACCTACAGTCGCCGCATGCTCAACACCGCGAACTTCGAAAAGCGGAGCGAAGGCAAGAGCCGTTCCGGGACCGCCTGTCAGGGAGACGGCACTTGTGAGTACTCCGAGGAGCGGAGGGTAACCAAAGGATTGCGCCGCCATAATCCCAAGGCCTGTTTGTAAAAGAAGCGCGAGCACTGTGATTCCAAAAAAGAAAATCACCGGAATGCCTCCCGCTTTAAGAGCTTTGACCGACGCGCTATAGCCCACCGACGCAAAAAAAGCGATCATCAGAGGTTCGCGAAAGACGAGATCAAAAGTGACTGTCCAACCGGTAGTAATTTTCGCGACGTAGAGAACTAAAGCGAAGAGTAACCCACCCACCACCGGGGTTGGAAGATTGTAGTTGTCGAGGAGAGTCCATTTATTTTTGAGATAGCGGCCAAATAAAATAACAGCGGCAGTGATGGCCAGAGTTTGTAGAGCATTCAATTGCATCGGAAGACCCTACCCCAACTTATTTTACAAAATCTATAAAAAAATACGTTTGTTTAGCGATCTTTAAACAATTGTAGAACATTCAACAGTCGATCAAAAGTGTTCTTCGATTGGTCATGCCAGAAATTACTACAGCGCTCTTGTGAATCCCGAGAAGGGCGTTGAGCATTTTGGTATAAATAAAAACAACAAAAAAGGGGTACCTATGATTTCGAAAATTTTGTGGGGTGTGTTTTCTCTGGTCATCACGTCTTCAGCAACGGCTTCCGACTGGGTTGTCAAAAAAGAAATTCCTTCGGAGTGGGTCAATATCATTTCTAAGATCGGTGCCTACAACGAGAGAGTTTATCGGAATGAACCTCATCGTTTCGAAAACAGCTGGCCCACGTCTCTCGATTTTAATCGGACGCAGAACAGTTTTCAAGAAAAGTGCGTGGAGACCGGAGTTGTGCAGGAATCATTGGGTCGCTTGCTGTCGAATTCAAATCTCAAAATCAAAAGCGCTGTGATTATCGGAAAAAATGTGGCCGATTACGATGCGGATTATTTTCTCGTCGAAATCAAAGATGAGATGGGTCAAACATACTTTGGCCTTTCCGAGCATCCGATTTTTTTGATCACGGGTAGTCTTACGGCCCAGTGCCTTTCTGCCAGCTCTCCGGCTCGACGATAGTCCATAAAGCATCATGGAAACCATTTCGCTGGCGGGAGTTCGTCAGCCCCCATGTTATAAATGGGACATATGGATAATCTATTTAGAAGGATTCTATTTAGTTGTTTAATGGTTTTTGGATTTTTGTTTGTCGGAAAGACAGGAAGTCATTTTTCAACAAATACGGAAATTATTCCACTCAGTCCAGAAGAACTCGCAGAGCTTTTTAACGACGAAACCTTCCTCTACGGAAACGCGAAGGATGAGCCTGAAGAAGCGGCTTTCTCAAGCGAAGTTGAGGAAGAGTCGTCGGAAGATTTGCTCGATCAACGTGAGCCCGCTGCTCGTCGAGGTGACGCTTTTTCTTATCGTATTTCTTCGCGCCGAGGATGGCGTCGTCACCCAGTGACGGGTCGCCGGAGATTTCATGCGGGGACAGACTACGCCGCTCCTTGCGGAACTCCGATCAACTCACGACAAACGGGCCAGATCGTTGGCGCCGGTTGGATGGGTGGCTACGGTAAAACTGTTTTAGTGAATTACGGAAGATGTACAGCTCTCTATGGTCATATGTCGGCCATCTATGTGGGCAGTGGAACTGTTCAGGCGGGAACCCGATTGGGTCTTGTGGGGCGCACGGGACTTGTCACCGGTTGCCATTTACATTACGAAGATTGTTCCGCGATGAGAAGTGGGCCCATCGGTGGCCGACGCGCCCCTCGTGGATATCCCGTGACGGAGCCACAGTACTATCAACGTCAACGCGCACGTGGTTATGCTCCTCAAGAACATCCGTCTTTTATGGACTGGTTCTTTAATCGCGGTGTCGACCAATAGAGGAAAGGGGATCCAAATGATCATTTCGATGCTCATGATATTTCAAGTTTTGACGGCGAATGCGACCGACGGAGTCTTCACCATTGAGCAATTTAAAAGCGAGTGCATTAAAGGCGAAGAGCGTTGTCGTGCCAATGCGACGTGCTGGAGAGATCGCACTTCGAAAAATGCCAGTACGGATTCTGTCGCCGTTTGTGACTGTAATACGCGAAATTTAGATCGTGTGACAGATAAAAGAAAACTCAACGTTCTTATTGAGAATCGCCCCACAGAAGCGTCCGAGCTTCAAAAGTATTTAGACGGCGTATTGCGTGGAAGTAACTATAATCTCGGGCGCTCGGTGGCGAACTATGCCAATGCTTTGGCCGTAAAGTGCGAGAGCAATCCTTCGTTCGAGGTGCCGACCGACGCCACGATCAACAAAATGTTGAGCGATATTAACGAGACCGTCATTAGTGAGCGCGCTAGTCGAGTCCGACGAGTCAATGCGCCCGCCTCTGATGCCCCTGGAGACTCTTCGGCCACAGCGGTCGATATTTAGTTCATTCGTCGCGGGAGGCGCCAGCCTTTCACGTAAAGATTCAAGCTCGGTGAACCTAACGAACCTGTAAATTTATAATAAAGTGAAGTGCTGAGAGTATTAAAAATCGGCAGTTGAATCTGTTGCTCTTGTCTTGCAAGTCCACCGAGAATTCCTCCAATCCCGTCCATGGACTGAAAGATTGAAGTGCCAGCGGCATTTGTTGAAAGCTCTAGTGAGTAAGAGACCGCCGAAGGATTTATCGCGCGGTAGGAGAGGATGGCAAGTTTGCTTGCGGAAGGCATCTTATTAGTTAAATCGATGGCGGTCACAGTGGTTGAGCTTCCCCCCGTCAGTGCAGAAAGTCCCTGTGAAATTTGGTACTGACATTCTCCCTGACCTAAATCAACGAAAGGAACGATATCTGCGCTCCCAGTGCCGATGGAGTTCGAAATAAACCATAAAACATCCGACTTCAATGAGTACCCCGAGGGGAGTTGGGGAGAAGCTCCCGAAATCGTCAGCAGAAGTGAAGGATTTTCTCCTTGATTGTCTGTAATCAGATAGACGTCATAGCCTGTAGCTCCGGACTCTGAGCCCGTGTCCAGTCCACCGGCGCCCGAGATCGTGAGATCGGCGTCGAGAGCGGAAGTGATCAGTGAGGCCATCACGTGGGTCCCATCCGAGACTAAGACACTGGCGCGTCCATCCACGCCCGATGGGGTGAAGCGAATGCGACTGGAGTTGAGGTAGGAAAAGTGGAGGCCGTATTGAATGAGTGCGTTGGACCAAGCGGCCTGGGAATTCGCATTCGTTGTTAAGATCTGAGCTGGAGCGCCGGCACTTACTTTTTCCGGAGTGACCGAGTAATTTTCGAGTTTGCTAGTTGAGATAGAACTATTAGAAATCTGCACCGACGAAATGGAATCATTGGCAATGTGAAGACTCGTGATGGCACTTGCGGCGATGTGTGAAGAGACGATGGCACCCGCGGTGATTTTACTCCCTATGACGGCACCATCAATAATCTTATCAGAGGTGATGGCATCATTTGCGATTTTCCCGCTGGTCACCGAGTCCGACGAAAGAGCAAGGTGACCTACGCAATCCGTACACACGATCGCTCCATCCACGCTGAGATTTCCGTGAGTAGTGATGGAGTTGTTGACCTCCAATGTGTCTTGCGCAACCACGGCACCTTGAGCAGATAGGCTCCCTGTGATCGCGATTTGGCCGCTGAAAGTGGTATCTCCCAGACACGTACTGCCGATGCAGGATGTGCCCGAGACGGAAGCGGTGGTTTGCAGAGTGCCGTCTGGGAAATGTAACCCTTGAGCGGAAACAGTCAACGGACCCGTCATCGTGTCTCCGGTTCTCTTTATGTAGTCGACCATATTGGGAGCGTTGGTCGATTCATTGTTCTCCGTCTCTTTGTCTTTATCGCAGGCGCACAATAACATCGCGGCGATGATGAGTTGGAGTAAACAATTACGATTCATGCGACCTCACTCAAGATCCTTTCGGAAACTTTTGCGAGGAGTTGAGTGAGAATTTGAAAAGCCCAAAAAATTTATTTTTATTTGGCTGAATCTTTAGAGATCTGAAGAATTGGAGACAGGTGAATCGGGAACTTTAAAAAATCTTAATGTTCCCGTGAGTTATTAAAACTTAAAAACCAAGGCGTTTATTCGCCAGCTCCTGCGCTTTCGCTTGGGCCTTATCGGCACGAACGAGAAGTTCGGGGTGAGTTCCCGAGGTGAATCCACCTTTGGGACTCATCTCGTGAAGTTTTCGAATGGCCGAAGACATCGCGCCCGCATTGTACTCCAGAGAGTCAAGAAGCTCGACCGATTTAAGATCTGCCTGAAACTCATTGCGCTGCGAGAGTTCGGACCACGCTTTACCACCCCCGTACTGAACGCTAAAATCAGCGCGAATAATCTCTTGCGCTTCCTGAAGCGATAGATCTGGAGTGTTCGCCGCCCATTCGTTGTACACGCAAGCCGTTTGCAACGAGTGATTGAGAAGGACGTGGGCGACCTCGTGACCTAAGATGGCGCGAATTTCGCTTTCGGTAAAGGCGGTTTGCTCACTCCAAAATTTATTAGAGATCAACACACTGCCGTCAGCGCCGGCATGAGCATTGTAAAAGTTAGCGTTGTAAGCGCGAATGTTCCATTGAGGTAAGGGGAAAAGTGCAACGGGAAGGGAGGAGTCAAGCTTTGCTTGCACCCACTGTGCGTTTCCCACTTCGATCAGTTCTTCAAAAATTTTAGAAACGGTATCATTTACGGGAACCAACGGGTGGTCCGCAAGAATGGAGTTCATGTCTTTTTGATCTTTGATCCCCATTTCGGTCCAACGGCTTAAGCTCGATTCGCAGCCCAGCTGACTTGTCGCCAAAGCCAGGAGTTGCTTCATGCATGTTTCGTATTCGCTCGGCTTATCGCGGAGGTAGGTGCAAATCTTTCGACCTTCTTGAATCATCTCGGGAAGACGAGTTTTGTTTTGGCGCACGCTCTCGATGCGCACATTTTCGACGTCCGCTTCCAAAGAGGCGGAGGCGCAAGCCCCACTCAAAACAACAGCACTGAAAACTAAAAATTTTAACATGATTCCCCAATCTGTTAATGAATCCCAAAAACACGAGACAGAAGCCGTTCTACGATAACTCCGCGATAAACACGAATTTTTATTTTTGAATTGTAAATAGTAAAGGAAATACGATAATTTAGACGGTTTATTATAATATCCTCTTATGGGAGGTATAAAGGTAACAGTTCCCTTTTTGTTGCGTTACCGAGGAGTTGTTAAGGAAAATCGGACATTTTGTAGCGGCGAGAAATGAGTCGATACGACAACCTCTACGCAAAATTGCATCAAGGAGGATATGCCAAGAAAATCTCTTTATAAAACCGACCAATTTCCTTATCACGTTTACAACCGATCAAATAATAAAGAGTTTTTTTATGTCGATCGAGATCATTTGTGGGAAATATTTATTGAATGTTTTTACCAACTTAAAATTCAGTTTTTTTGCGACATACACTTTTTCGTTCTTATGTCTAATCACTACCATCTTGTGATAAGCACTCCCAGATGTAATCTCGGTGAGGCTATGAAGTATCTACATCGCGAAGTGGCTAGGAGAGCAAATCGATCATCAGGTCGTATCAATCATTTTTTTGGTGGTCGCTACAAGTGGTCTGTGATTCAAAATGAAATTTATTATTGGAACTGTGTAAAGTATGTTTTGCAAAATCCAGTAAAAGCTGAGCTTTGTAAATCGGTTTTCGATTACAATTATTCTTCTTTGAATGTTCCGGCATTGCTTTTTCAATGGCAACCCAGTGATCTCTTTAATTTTGAATCTACACCGTTGATGTTAGATCGCGATTGGCTCGATGAGCCCTTGGATTCAGAGAAAGAGGAAGTGATTCGAAAAGGATTGCGTCGCCGCATTTTTCAAATCCCGAGAAGTATGAGTGGTCGGGCGCTTACACTTGACGATTCGCAATGCAAAAAGGGAACTGTTACCTGGGATGGTGCGCGAGAGGAGACTTGAACTCCTATGGCTGTTAACCGCTGGCACCTCAAGCCAGTGTGTCTACCATTCCACCACTCGCGCATCGAAAAGTTGAAAGCCTTTCGGCTTAAATCACTTGAGGTTCGGGCAGTTAACTCATTCCTCAAAGAAAAGTCAATACGACCTATAAAATCAATTTGCGCCTAAAAACTAACCACCTTATCGGGCCCTGGAGTCTTTACAAATGAATCTCATGGATGAGGTTCAGGGGAAAGCCAGGATAGGCTCAAGTGTGTTGGTGGGGGGATAAGGGCTAGAGATTTGGCCCCGTCCCCAGTTTTTTTGCAGGTTTTCTCAGCACTACTTCTAGACATCGGCGCCAGTTAAAGTTATGGATAAGCCGGTGAAAACCTCCGAATTCTCATATAGTTATCCGAAAAACCTCATAGCCACGTCGAAAGCGAAAATCAGTCGCGTTCTGTGGTGCGGCGATAGTCGGGATGAGTCCGCTCCTCACGAAACCACAATTTCTAATCTGATCACGCGTTTTAAACCCGAAGATGTTTTGGTGATCAACACCACCAAAGTCATTAAGGCTCGGGTCACTTGTCCTAGCGGACTAGAAGTTTTATTCATTAAACAATTGGAGAGTTTATCTGAGGGCGATGTTTGGGAAGTTCTTTGCCCTGCGCGCCGCTGGTCGAAAGAGGGCGAGATTTTACCCTGCGGGACCAAGCTAGAGCTCGTGACCAGTGGACTTCCACAAACGGTCAAGGTCCATCGCCAGCTGGATTACGACTATTTCGAAAAGTACGGAGACATCCCATTGCCTCCCTATATTCAACAGCAACGTAACGAAAGAGCGAGTCGTGATGCCGACACGGCCGAATACCAAACCGCTTGGGCCGAAGTGACGGGAAGTTTAGCCGCTCCGACCGCAAGTCTTCATTTTGACAGCAAGGATTTAGAGCGCATTCGAGCTCGGGGAGCCGAGGTCGCACCGCTTTGCTTACATGTCGGCTTGGGAACATTTTTGCCCATTCACGTCGAAGATTTGGAAAATCACAAAATGCATTCCGAGTTCGTAGATATTCCAGAGGAAACCCTACGCACGATCGAACGTGTGAAGCGCGGAGGCGGTCGAGTGTGGGCGTTGGGCACAACGGTGACTCGAGCCCTCGAGGCGTGGTCACAAAACCACTTACAAAAAACCGAGACGGGGTATCGCGGCGAAACCCATCTTTTTATTAAGCCGGGATACAATTTTAAAGTGGTCGATGTTCTGCTGACTAATTTTCACCAGCCGGAATCGACGCTATTGGCTCTCGTTTGTGCGTTCGCTGGAAAAGAGCGCGTTCTTAAAAATTATCAATGGGCCATCGAAAAAGACTTTCGCCTGTTTAGCTATGGAGATCTCACCGTATGGGAGAAGTAACCGAACCCGGCGCAACGAAAGCCGTGGGCACATTTGAAATCCAAAAAACCGAAGGCCAGGCGCGCGCCGCCACTTTGCAAACCGCACATGGCGAAATTCGCACTCCTGTTTTTATGGCGGTCGGCACCCGCGCAACAGTAAAGGCTGTCAGCACCGACGAGCTCGTGAATAACGGCTGCCAGGTGGTTTTAGGAAACACTTATCATTTGCACTTGCGCCCCGGTGAAGATGTGATCGAAAAAATGGGTGGCCTTCACAAGTTTATGAACTGGCACGGCCCGATTCTTACCGACAGCGGAGGATTTCAGGTTTTCTCTTTGGCGAATTTGAGAAAAATCACCGAAGAGGGTGTGGAGTTTCGCAGCCATATCGACGGCAGCAAATATTTTATCAGCCCGGAAAAAAGCATTCAGATTCAAATGGCCTTAGGCTCTGACATTATCATGGCCTTTGACGAGTGCCCGCCGTGGCCCGCCACCGAGGAACAGCTTAACAAAGCGATGGATATCACGTTGCGATGGCTTCATCGGAGTAAAGCGGCCATGACTCGCAAAGAGAGTTTATTGTTTGGCATCGCTCAGGGTGGACTCAACGAAGAGCTTCGGATCAAAAGTATCGAGCAGATCACCTCGGTGGACCTCCCAGGTTATGCCTTAGGTGGTTTTAGCGTGGGTGAGCCGATCGATCAGATGCATGTGTTGGTTAAAAAAGTAGCACCTTATATGCCGGCCCACAAACCGCGCTATCTGATGGGGGTGGGAACTCCGGTGGATTTACTTCTCGCTGTCGATAGCGGTATTGATATGTTTGACTGTGTTTTGCCCACGCGCGTGGCTCGCAACGGAACCTTGTTCACGTCTCAAGGGAAAATTAGCATCAAACGGACCGAGTATAAGGAAGATCCCTCGCCATTAGATCCAGATTGCAGTTGCGAGACCTGCCAAAATTATTCCAAAGCGTATTTGCGCCACTTGTTTTTAAGTGGTGAAATTTTAGGCTCTCGTCTTAACACCATTCACAATTTGCATTTTTATTTCGAGCTCATGCGGAAGGCGCGCGAGGCCATCCTCGAGGGAACATGGTCCACGTTCCGCGACCGCGAGTTGATGCGTTTCGTTAACAAGCAGTAAACAGCGACTTCTTGAGAGGCGTCTTGTACATAAATCTCTTTGGAGGTTTGTATGCGATATGTTCTTACTGTTTTATCAGTAGTGGTGACTTCACTTTCTGTTTGGGCCCAGGCGGGAGCGGCGACCGCGGAGAAGCCGAGCTTTTTACTTCAGATGTTTCCGTTCATTGCCTTATTTTTTATTTTCTACCTTTTCATCATTCGTCCTCAAGCCAAGCGCCAAAAGTTACAGCAGGAGTTTTTGACAACTCTCAAGCGTGGCGATGAAGTTTTGACATCAGGTGGAATCTTAGGGACTATTGAGGGTCTGACTGACAAATTCGTGACCCTTGAAGTGGCCAGTGGAGTACGCATTCGCGTTTTACGCTCGCAGGTTTCGGGGACGGTAAAAGAGGTGGAAAAATGATAGAGACTTTAAGAGGCCGACTGATTGTCTGCCTACTCGTGACGTTGTTCGGAATCGTGTGGGTGATGCCCAATGTGTTCGACACTTCCAAAATTTGGTGGCCGACAAAGGAAAAGCTCGTCTACGGATTAGATCTGCAAGGGGGCCTACATTTAGCTCTTGGTGTGGATATTCCAGCGGCGCTGAAAGAGCAGAGCCGTCGTGTCGGGAATTCTCTTAAAGATGGTCTTAAGCAAGACCATAGTATCGACGCCGCAGTAGAAACTGTAAATAGCGAAGTCGTTCACCTCAAAATTTTATTTTCGGGTGACCAGAAGAAGGTGGAAGACTATCTCGATCGCTATCATCGCAATGAATTGCAAGTGATTAAAGCGGCTGCGGATTCAATCGAAGTTCAATACTACGATGCCTACTTGATCCAGTTTAAGAAAAACCTCATCGAAAAAGCGCGGCAAGTGATCGCTAACCGTATTGATGAGTTTGGTGTAGCCGAGCCGAACATTGCTGTGCAAGGTGATGACCGAATTTTGGTTCAGCTTCCGGGTCTTAAGGATACAGAGAGTGCGAAGAATCTCATCAATCGCACAGCTAAACTTGAGTTTATGATCGTCAGTGAAGATGCGAAGTTAGAGGACGTGCAAACATGGATTGATCAAGCGGAGAAAGAGGGGAACTTTGCCCTCGGTAAAGACGATCTTCGTTATTCTGCTTACCTTGAAAAGATCAACGAAGCGATCAAGGATAAACTTCCTAAGAATACGGTGGTCCGTTTTATCAAAGCTCCGAATGCTAAAAATCTCGAGGCGGGCAAACTGCCTTATGTCCTTCGCACGGACGCCATGGTGGGTGGGGATACTCTCAGTGATGCCTACACCACATTTAGTCAGGAAACAAATAGCCCCGAAGTGGCTTTCCGCTTTGCCGATAAAGGTGCGCGTGAATTTGGTGCGCTCACTACAGAATACGTCAGGAAGTTGATGGCCATCGTTCTGGATGGAGTGGTGCAGTCGGCACCTGTGATTAACTCGCCGATCGTCAACGGTTCTGGCGTGATTCAGTTAGGTCAAACTCGGGATTATCAAGAGACTTTAAACGAGGCCAATCTATTAAGTATGGTTCTTAAGTCGGGAGCTCTTCCGGTATCGCTTCAGCAGTTGGAAGAGCGAGCGGTGGGTCCATCTTTGGGAAAAGACTCCATCGATAAGGGTAAAATGGCGACCCTCATTGGCTCGGGTCTGGTGATCCTTTTTATGTTTGTTTATTACGGAATGTTTGGTTTGGTGGCAAATATCGCAATTGTTCTCAATATCATTTTACTTTTTGCGATTCTTTCTTCTCTGCGCGCAACGCTGACCCTCCCTGGAATCGCGGGGATCGCGTTAACCGTAGGTATGGCCGTCGATGCGAACATCATCATCTTCGAAAAGATTCGTGATGAAATGAATAAGGGTGCAAGTTTGTTAGCGTCGATTCGCGAAGGTTTTGATCGCGCGTTCTGGACGATTTTTGATGCCAACGTCACCACGGCGGGAACTTGCGTCGTGCTGATGTATTACGGAACGGGACCGATTCGCGGTTTTGCGGTTTCGTTATTGATCGGTCTTACGGTATCGATGTTCACTTCGATTTTCTTAAGTCGAGCGCTTCTCGATCTGTTCACGGTTAAATTTAAATGGAATGTCAAACTGTAGGAGCTAAAGATGTCTATTAAGAATCATGTTTTTAAAATTGATTTTATGGGTTTGGCTCCGATCATGGGATTTATCTCTGGAGCTCTTGTCATAGCCTCGATTGCACTCATCGCCATTAAAGGTTTTAAGTACGGAATCGATTTTGCCGGGGGAACGGAAATGCAATTGCAGTTTCCGCAAGCTCCCGATATCGCAAAAATTCGTTCGTCGTTAGAGGGCGTAGGTCTTCCTGGAGCTACTGTGCAATCTTTCGGCGAAAAGAACGAGGTTTTGATTCGCATGCAGCAGCCTCAAGGCAAAGATGCCGTGGAGACCAACCGTTTGAACCAGGAAATGGTGACGAAGACCACGCAAGTTCTGCAAAAAGAGGCAGGACTTCCAGAGGATGGCGTTCGCCGCGTGGATTCTGTGGGCCCTCAGGTGGGTTCTGAACTCAAAACGCAGGCGATGTTAGCCACGTTGTACAGTCTTTTGATGATTCTCGTGTATGTCGGACTGCGGTTTGATTTTAGATACGCTCCAGGAGCCGTATTCTGTCTTTTCCATGATGCTATCATTACACTAGGGATTTACGTTGTCCTTGGGCGCGAAGTGAATGTGCAGGTTCTTGCTGGGGTTCTCACCCTGATCGGTTACTCTTTGAACGATACTCTGGTGAACTTTGACTTTATTCGGAACAACGAGCCGATCTATAAGGATAAAGGCTTTAATTTCGTGATCAACAAATCGGTCAACGAAGCCCTTGTCCGTACGATTTTAACGTCGCTAACGACCTTCATTTCTGCGACCTGCCTTTACATCTTTGGAACGGGCGCGATCGAAGAGTTGGCCTTTACACTAATGGTAGGTGTAGTGATCGGAAGTTACTCGACGATCTACATTGCCTCTCCAATGATTTTGATGACGGACAAGTTTTTAAAAAAGGTCACTGGCTAAGCTCACTAAAAACTCCACTGCGGATTTCGTAGTGGGGTGTCAACTCCGATTTTTTTTTCGATAATTCATTGGATAACAAAGGGGGGATTTTGATCACGGAATGGCGTCAGCGCGAAGTCCTCTCGACGACCGATCTCCCTTATACTGGGGCTCTTAAGGACTTCTTCTTAGCCCGCGGTTTCTCCTCCTCCGAAGCGATTGATCAATTTCTCAATTTTCAACTGAAAGACTTGCGAGATCCTCTCTCCATCATCGACATGCAGAAGGCCGTGGATCGCCTCGTGGATGCTTTTAAAAAACAAGAAACCATTTGTATCTACGCTGACTTTGACATGGATGGGACTCCGGGGCTCGCACTTGTCCTTGATGGATTATCCCAGTTAGGATTTAAAAATTTAATCCCCATTCAACCGGATCGCCATAAGGATGGCTATGGATTTCATACGCACATTGTAGAGAAGATCATTCAAGAGCATCGCGCCAGTTTGTTTGTGACAGTGGATTTAGGGATCACCGACGTCCTCACAGTTGAGGCGGCGAACGCGAAGGGTGTCGATGTGATCATCACGGATCATCACCAAGAGGCCGAACAGTTGCCTCGCGCCATCGCGGTGGTGAACCCTAATCGCAAGGATTGCACGTCGGGGCTCGGGCACCTCTGTGGAACCGGCGTGGGATTTTACTTGATCATGGCGCTCCGGCGCGAACTTAAAAATCAAGGGCTCCTCGAGAAGGATTTTGATGTCAAAACTCTTTTAGATTGTTTTGCCATCGCGACTCTCGCCGACATGGTCCCGGTGATTTATGAAAATCGCATTTTAGTGAAGCACGGTCTCCAGGTTTTGCAAAACACCAAGCGCTTTGGGCTAAAGGTTCTCTTGGAAGCGCTTCAGCTTTCGGAGAAAAAGCTCTCGAGCAGTGATGTGACGATCCGTTTTGTGCCCAAGCTCAATGCCTTGACTCGTCTTGAGTCGGAGATCAAGCCCATCGACGTCTTTCTTGTGAATGATCCGAGCAAAGCATTAGCGATGGTCGAGCGTGTTTTAGCGACGAACCAGCAACGAGTCAAAATCATGGCGGCCTGTGAAAAGGCTCTACAAAATAATTTAGAAAAAGATGAGGCCGACCGTTTTGTTTGGTCGTGGTCAAAAGAGTTTCACAAAGGGGTCATCGGATTGCTCGCCACCCAGATCGTGAAACGAAAACAGAAGCCGGCTTTTATTGGAACACTCACAGCCGCCGGTAAAATCGTGGGGAGCGCAAGAACTCCTGAGGAGAATCCGATCAGCGTTCTCGAGCCGCTCAAGTTTGCGAGCGCGACCCTCACAAAATTTGGTGGTCATCCTGCGGCCGCGGGCTTTGAGTTACTTCCCGAAAACGCCGAGGCGTTCCGGAACAAGCTCGAAGAGTTTTTCTCTTCAGTAGATCTCACCAATGAAAACCGAGTGTTGACCTACGACTTCTCGAGCACCTACGGAGAAATCCGTCAGTTTATGAGTTGGTGGGATAAGCTTGAGCCCTTCGGCCAGCATTTTTCGCCGCCGTTGATTCATTTAAAAGATGTCGAAGTCACGCAACTGCGTGAACTGAAAGGCGGTCATTTACGACTCACTCTGCGGTCCGAAAAATCAGAGTCGTTCGAGGCCATGTGGTTTGGTGCCAGTACCGAAGACCGCGTGCGAATTTTCGGAGACGAAGCCACCGCTAAAAAAATCACTCTTTTGGTGGAGCCCCAGTGGAATGAATACATGGGAACCCGCCGCGTTCAGTTGTTAATTAAAGACCTCAAAAGTCTTTAAAAGAGATTATATTTCATCCTATGGAAAACCGTTGGAGAAATCCCCAAACATCGGTTAAGACACGAGGCATGAAGTCCTCAGTTGTTCTCCTCTCTGCGGGTTTAGATTCGACGGTGAATCTGCTCCAAGCTCTTCGCGAAACCACGGTCAAAATGGTCATTACCTTTGATTATGGCCAGCGGGCGGCCGAACAGGAGATCTCGCGGGCGCGAAAGCTGTGCGAAAAGCACCAACTTCCCCATCGAGTGGTGGATCTTTCATTCTTTCAAAAGTTCTCTCAAAAAAGCGGTCTCGTCGGCCGCGATTCGAAGATTCCCCAAAAAGACCTCGTCGATATCAGTAGCATGGAAAAGAGCTTTAAAACGGCGGAGATGGTTTGGGTTCCTAATCGGAACGGAATCTTCTTAAACATCGCCGCTGGCTTTGCCGAGGGACTGGGTGCCGATATGATTATCCCGGGATTTAATGCCGAGGAAGCGGCGACGTTTCCCGACAATACGCGCGAATATGCCAAGGCTCTCGATCAAGCGTTTGCGTTTTCCACCCAAAATCAAGTGAAAGTGGTTTGTTACACTCAAGATATGCAAAAGCCCGAAATCGTGTGCTGGGGATTAGAGATGGGCTTAGACTTAAATGCCCTGTGGCCCTGCTATTTTGGGGGTGAGCAGTGGTGCGGAGAGTGTGAATCGTGTCAGCGTTTTGATCGCGCTCGTCGCGCGGCAGGTGTATTATGATGAAGACATTATTTGTTGAGAAAAACTTCCTTTATTCCGGCGAGCAACTGAAGCCACTCAATAATTACATGGAATTTGGCGTGCTCGGCACGTCGATCGTTTCCTGGGTTGGCCCTTGCAATGTTCCTTTCGATCACATGATCGATGGAGAAGATGTTCGCGCCCAAAGCCAAATCTGCGGTGAGCAGATGGTTCATTTCATCATTGAGGCCTTTGATTTTCCTCTCAAGGGAGCGGTGGTGCTGCAGAGGCTGATGGCCGAAATGACCATCGACATCTTAAAAAGCCAAAGCCCACTCGCGCAAAATCTAAAACGCCAGGGCGATGATATTTATTGGGAGAAGAAGAAGCTCAATATTTCTATAGCCACTTTGTCACCTCAATCTTCGTTGATTCACTTTGCAGTGAACGTCAGTAATGAAGGTACTCCGGTGCCGACCTCAGCCCTCAAGGACTTTTCTGTGGAGCCTCGGGCGTTCGCTCAGGAGCTGATGGAAAAGGTCGCCGCTGAATATGGTGATATTATCGAAGCGTCGCAAAAGGTTCGAACGTTTTAATGCTTTAGCGATTTCTCGGCCCACCAGTATCCTAATAAGAGAGTGAGGGACGAGAGACAAAACATGAGAAGGCTTCCCATCAAAACGATAAAGTAATCCGAAAATGTATACTCGACCTTCAGGTAAGAGAAGATCATGGCCTGCTTGATTTGGGGAGTTTCGAAGATCTGCTGAGACGTCATAATGTGTTTTTCGTTTTTCATATCAAAGCCTCGACCACTTTCAATCCCCTCAATAAAAACATCTCGAAGTGCATCTTGCTCTTCAGGATTGAGGGTCGAAAAAATAATCTGGTACTCGTAGTTCTGCTCTTCAACAAAAGTGATATCCGCTTGAGTGACTCCTGCAAAAGCCTTGAGAGACTTCATTTCGAAAACCGAGGTCACGATATAGATTTTGTCGGACTCTAGGTCTCCAGGGATTTCGGTGGATTTGTCAAACCAGTAGGTCATCATGTGTTGCTGGTTGAAAAGCGAGAAGTAACGGTCTCCTTTTTTTTGCGGGAAAATCAACGGCGTTTGGTGCTTCATGATTTCTGAAGTGTAAAGATCTTTAAGTTTTCCATCGCTTTGGAGTTCACCCACATAGGCGATCATCATAGAGTCATAAAGCAGTTTTTTATATTTGGGATCGAGGTTCTTCTTTTCGGTGGTGATGACCAGTCTTCGCTGCTGTAAAGCGTTCATCCAAAGGTATCGACTCATCATGGCCGTTTTGGCGGTGAGTTGTTGAAACCACACCCGGTTTTTATCGTAGAGATGATAGCGCATGGAAATCGCGGTTAAACCCACAAAAAACACGACGTTAACGGCGATACAAAATCGGAACACTTTTTTACGAAAGGTCATAGTCAATTCAGCGTGGGTTAAGGCTATTTTGGAGTCAAGAGGATTGACTTCATTAGTGATTTAGAGGATTTATTCCAGGAAAACCATTTTTTAAATGACATAATACGAGGGAAATATGACGCCTAGAGTAAGAGAGATCCTAAGCTGGTATGGTTCAGACAATCCAGGTGTGCTCACCAATATGGCACGCGTTCTTAACCACGGACGCTTAGCCGGAACTGGTAAGGTTGTGATTCTCCCCGTGGATCAAGGGTTCGAGCATGGCCCCGCCCGTAGTTTTGCTAAAAATCCCGATGGCTATGACCCGATCTATCACGCCACTCTTGCTGTGGAGTCGGGCTGCAGTGCTTATGCCGCTCCCTTGGGTTTTATCGAGGCCATCGCCCGTGATTTCGCCGGGGACATTCCGTTAATCCTTAAAATTAATAATTCAGATTCTTTGTTCAAAACGAAAGCCCCTTGTTCCGCTTTGACGTCCTCCGTGGACGATGCGCTTCGTTTAGGATGTGTGGGAATCGGGTTTACGATCTACCCGGGCAGTGAAGAGCGAAAAGCCATGTACGAGGAGATCGCTGCGGCTTCCAGCTACGCCAAAGAAAAGGGTTTGTTAGTTGTCATCTGGGCTTATGCACGCGGTGAGTTTATCAGTAAGGAAGGCGAGACGGCCATTGATGTGATTGCTTACTGTGCTCAAATCGCAGCTCAATTGGGCGCTCATTTTATTAAAGTGAAGCCTCCTACAGCTCACATCGAGCAAGAGGAAGCGAAAAAAGTTTATAAAGAACAACAGATCTTAGTCGAAAAGCTTTCCGATCGTATTCGTCACGTCATTGAAGCGTCCTTTAATGGTCGTCGCGTTGTTATTTTTAGTGGTGGCGAAGCAAAGAGCACAGAAGAGATTTTGAAAGAAGTGCGTGGGCTGGCGGAGGGCGGTGCCTTTGGTAGCATTATGGGAAGAAACGCTTTCCAGCGCCCCAAAAAAGAAGCTATCGCGTTGTTACATCAAGTGATGGATACATTCGTCGGAAAAATCTAAGGAACTAAATTGAAAAGTGTGGCAACGGAGAAAATGTGAGCGATTCGATCAACGATAATCCAATTCGAGCGGAAAAACGTCGTAAGTTAAATGTTCTTAGAGAGAACAAATACGATCCGTATCCTCATAACTTTAAACGCACTTCTACGATCGAACCTATCAAGACGAAATTTGCCGAGATCGCCACCGGCGAGGCTCTTAAAGAGAATGTTTATAAAATTGCAGGTCGATTGATGACCAAGCGCCCGATGGGGAAAGCTGCATTTTTTAACGTGCAAGATCAGTCGGGAAACATTCAGTGTTATTTAAAAATTGCTGAACTCGATCCACAAAGCCAACTGGCCTTTGACAACATCGACATTGGCGATATTGTTGGAATCGAGGGGTTTGTTTTTAAAACTCAAAAGGGTGAGTTGTCTTTGCACTGCCAATCGTTTGCGGTTCTTTGTAAGACTCTTGAGCCCCTGCCAGAAAAGTTCCACGGTCTCCAAGATGTGGAGATGAAGTATCGTTATCGTCATCTTGACCTTATTATGGATCCCGAAAGCCGCAAGGTGTTTGAGCGCCGCTCGAAAATTATTGCAGAGATTCGTAGTTTTTTAAATCACCGTGGGTTTCTCGAAGTGGAAACGCCAGTTCTTCAGCCCATTTATGGGGGTGCCGCGGCTTTTCCGTTTTCGACCCATCACCGCGCTCTCGATATGAAACTGTTTTTAAAGATCAGTCCCGAGCTCTATTTAAAGCGCCTTATCGTCGGTGGTTTTGAAAAGGTCTACGAGATCGGTAAGAACTTTCGCAACGAAGGGATCGATCGAACGCACAATCCTGAGTTCACCATGTTGGAATGGTATGAGGCGTACACGGACTATCAAGATCAAATGAAGCAGTTCGAAGAATTGATTTCGCACTTGGCTTTAAAAGTGACCGGTTCAATGAAGGTTGTTTATCAAGAAAAAGAGATTGATTTTACTCCGCCCTGGAGACGTCTCACGGTGTATGATGGAGTGCGCGAGTATGCCGGCATTGATCCTGAAAAAGCGACCGTGGACGAGCTTTATGCGAAAGCTAAAGAGCTTGGCACCGAGAAGAAGAAAGGTAGCCATGGCGAAATGGTGATGGAAGTTTTTGGATTAGCGGCAGAGCCACAACTTTGGAATCCAACCTTCGTGATGGATTTCCCGAAAGACATTTCGCCGCTAACGAAAAAACACCGCTCGGTCGAAGGATTAGTGGAGCGCTTTGAGCCCATCTGTGCCGGGATGGAAATTGGAAACTCCTACTCGGAGTTGAACGACCCGGAAGACCAGCTGGATCGTCTCAAAGAGCAAGAAGCCAAGCGCGTGGTGGACGAAGAGGCCCAACCGATGGACAAAGATTTTATTCACGCGATCGACGTGGGTATGCCTCCGACGGGCGGCGTAGGGATTGGGATTGAGCGCATCGTTATGCTTCTGACAGATCGACCAAGTATTAGGGACATCTTGTTCTTTCCGACGATGAAGCATAAGGACTAATCATGCAGCTGTTGGGTGTTGTTTTCTGGGGGTCTTTGTTATTCGTAGTGGGTTGCGCGCAGGCGCCGACTCTCATTTCGGAGTCCGATGTGAGCATCATCGATCGCTCCATGCAGTTTGAAAAATCCAATCGTCCTATTAAGATTACGAGCGAGACCGTGGTCCTAGACACTCGCGCTTACTTTGACTTTCAGGTGTCTCACATTCCCAATTCTGCAAGTATCAACGCTAAAGAGTTTTCTCTGCGTGGAAGTTACGGAAGTGACTTACAGACCAAAGGAGTTGCGATCGCGCGACGCTTGGCTCTGTTGGGGGTGAATCCATTTTCCCATGTGGTGGTGATCGGCTATGGGGATAAGGGGCATGGCGACGAAGGCACTGTGGCTTTTACATTGATGGCTCTCGGTGTGGAGCGGGTACAGATGGGAACAGTTTTGGATTTTCGTTATCTGCTTCGGAACAAACTGGATAAGCCCAAGCCCAACCAACGCAACTGGGAGCCTCGTATCGTCACGTCGCTCATCTGCTCGCCGTTGAGTACCGATGCGGCTTTTGTGATTGATGTGGGACAAGCAAAGCGCACCACGTCCCTCAATGCGAAGTCTTTGGCGACAGTTCCGATTCATTGGAAAGAATTTGTAAACAAAGAAGATTTCTCTCTCAATTACCGTGTGAAGACGCGTTTATTAAAGGATAAGATCTCCGAAAACACCAAGGTCATGGTCTCAGGCCAGCAGGCGTCTTTGGTCGCGTTTTCTTTGATTCAACTGGGGTACAATCAAGTCTGTATTACGGATTAAAAATGAAGAACCCGTGCTCAGAGCCAGCACGGGATATATCAAATCAGCGTATTACTGAATCATTTCTAATTTACATCTGAGAAGAACGGTCGAGCTGTTGGTTTGGTGTTGACCATCAAATGGATCTCTGTTGCTCATAGGCTCGCTGTAGGGGATTGGCAAGTAGGTGGAATGAGCAGGCGCAACAGCATCAAAAATTCCTTTGATGACGGGCCCCTCTAAAGAGAACGTCGCAGTCTTGGGAAGGGCAACAATCTGGGCGACGGTCGACGAACTATAATGCTTGCCGTAGAATCCAACGCTCATCGAAAATGATTTGGAGTTCGCGTCGACAGCTAAGGATAAATATTGATCCTTTTTAAAATTGTCGTAAATCGACTGCCCCAAGGCATCGAGACTGGTTCCATCGAAGAGAGAAACAACAACGGTCTGCCGTGCAGATTCGTCCGCCTCGACGTCGATGTGAAGTGTTGAGTCGTAGGACGCACAAAAGAGATTTATGAAGGGTGTTGCCGCTTGCGCAGACAAGGTTAATAGTTGAGTGGTTGCAAAAGCGAATAAGTATTTAGTGAGATTATGCATAAAGGCTCCTCTTTGTTTATTCTTTACTACAAGTCATTTTTAAGTTTTGAACCGCTTCATCATCGACTTGAATTTCGGCGGACAATTCTGTTTTTTCAGAATTGAAAGTCAATTTCGCGTTCACAACACGCTCTGGATAATCTTCACCCTCAGCGGAGAAGGTCGTTTTCTTGTTGACGATGAAGTAAGTATTTCCGACGTGCTCAATGTCCTTGAGGTCAAAATCAAATGCCGATTCGTAAGGCAAGAATTGAATGCCATCTTCGTAGAAATGGATCTCGTAATAGGAATCTCCCATGGCTTCAAAGTCACCATTGACACAGATCCTAGTTCCTGAGGCAAAAACCGTGGTGGCGCAAAATACGGTGATGAGTGCGGATAAAAGCACTGGAATATGTTTCATAATAATCTCCTTTTTTTGGTCGTTAAGAAACACAAAGGACATAGCACTAATTATTGAAACAATATCTGAGGACCGTGAATTTCGTAAAAAAATATAATATTTTTCTAGTTTTTAATGAAAATTCTGAAATTAATGGAGCGGGAAACGGGACTCAAACCCGCGACCTTCGCCTTGGCAAGGCGACGCTCTATCAACTGAGCTATTCCCGCGAAAAGATAGCAAAAGCTAACGTGAACCTTTGTCCAAGTCAATTTTAGACCTTTGTGGATCAACGATGGCGCGACACGCCACCAAGTTCCTAAGGGCTGATGCTAATAAAATGGGACGGGGACATGAAATTAATACGTATTTTGGCACTTCTGGAACAAAATTTGGGAGAGGGAGACCAGGTGTTTGTAGCCCATAAATAGAACTCCGGACTTCTCGGTCGCGATCATGTTGTCGACCACATCCTTTTCTCGGCGCTTGAGTTCCCGCATCTCTTTGAGGCGGGCGCGGCTCCACTCAAGAGTGAGCTCTCGGTAGGCGGCGGGTATCCTCGCAGAGGTGATCGAAGCGAGATACGCAGTCTCGTCGCGATCGGGGACGTAATGATCATACTGCTGCCAGAGTTGAAGATCTGTACCTCGGATATTTCTTTGGAACTCCTTATCGCCCCGACTAGCCTCATTGAGTCTTGTGCGAATGGCATCGACATCATCGCTGGCGAGGGCGTAGGCTTTGGTTGCGGCCTCTGACTCAAATCCAAGAATGCGACGATGATTAAAAAGCTCCGGTTCTCGAATTCGCAAGGAAGCCACCGGTCCAACCGCAACAAGCAATAGGTCCGAGAGATCAGGAGACAAGTGCAACCCTCGAAGTTTCAAGTTTCGAATAAAGCCAGCATGTAATAGTGAATAGTGGTGAATGTTATTTTGAGTGATCGCGTTTGTTGATTCAAAACCAATAAACTGAATTTTTCTTTGTGTTTCCAAAAGCCGTTTTAAGAAACTTTGATCGGCGGGAAGATGTTGTTTTGCAAAATGGAGAGTTTCTACGAGGCCCGACAATTTCTCGAGGAAAAATTCATTTGAAAGTTCTTGAAGGGGGATCACGGTCAATTGGTGTAATTCCTCGGGCAGCGATCGATCGCCGTGGTTGTGGCCGACAATGATTATCTCGCGTCCATCTGGAAAGAAAATCTGGTGGGCGCGAGAGTCTCCCGGAGAAATGTCTCGAATTTGAATTTGGCAATACTGAGTCCCGTGCGCCAGGGAGTAGCTAAAAACAACTAATAAAAAGTTTAAAATGCGAAATATTCCCAATGTAACCCCTAAAACACCCGATCGCAGAGTATTGGCAAGTGGATCAAAAAGTAAAGTCGGGATAGGAGGTCTGCAATTTTCACAAATTGAAAGATGAGCGGTGTGTCCCAAACTGATTGTCTTGTTTTGAGAAGTTTTTTAGATGGTTCTATTTTTTAAAATTCTAGCAAAAGAAAGTGTCTCAGTTTGAGAAAAACTGTTGTAGTCCTTATCTTTTCCATAAATCAACCGATAGATAATATATTGGAATCACTGTTAGTTTCGTTTGATTATTAGATAAAGTTAAGTTGTGAGGACGGTTTTTTAGTGCTACGCATCTTATTGAGCTTCTCTATTCTAATCCTGAGTTTGGGCGCGTCTGCGGCCTCACCAACATCTTTTGTTTACCAAGGACAAATTACCAAGTCGAATGGTGAGCCACTCGAGGCCAATCCGGTGATTTTCACAGTGCGTGTGTATTCGCCGACCAATGATTGCTTGCTTTACGAAGAGCAACACTCCGCCAACATGTTGGGGAGCGAGGGCACTTTTAGTCTTAATATTGGGAATGGAATTCGCACCGGTTCCGATTATGAAGACACTTCGTCACTGGCCACTGTTTTCGCCAATGGCGTCAGCTTCACTGGAATTACTAACTGTTCCTCGGGAAATTCCTACACCGCTCTTACGGGTCACACGAGAAAAATTCGTGTGAGCTACGATGCGGGTGCAGGAATGGTGACTCTCGCTCAGGACTTCCACCTCCAATCGGTTCCCTACGCTTGGTATGCCAATAGTCTTCAAGGATTCACCGCTGCTCAATTTGTGCAGATCAATCCTGGACAAAATATCACACAGTCGAGTCTCGAAAATTTACTCGGCGGAAGCAATTACAACACTCTTTATAACTTCGCTTCGGGAACCTCAACGGCTCCGATAAGCATGAACAATCAACAGATTAAAAATTTAGCCAATCCTACATTACCTCAAGATGCAGCCACGAAGAACTACACCGACACGCGAGTTGCGGGAAGTTTGGTGAATCTGAGTGGTGTTGGTGCGGGAATGGGTGATGGTCGCGTTCTCGCGTGGAATGCCACTTTAAATCAGTGGGAGGCCATTACTCCTTCCGCGATCACAGACAGCACAAAATTACCGCTCAGTGGTGGCACAATGTCAGGCCATATCAACATGAATGGCAATCAGGTGCTCAACACGGGCCACATTACCATGCAATCGTTATCGACCGTAACTCTAGGTAAATTTACGGATGCGGAAGAAACCACTTTAGCGAGTACCCTGACCATGGCCAATCGGGGAGCGATGTGGTTCAACAGTACGGACGGTGCTCTCAAATACTGGGACGGAGCTGCGGTTGTCGATGTTCAAGGTGGTGGCGGAACGATCACTGCGGTGACGGCGGGAGTCGGCCTTGTCGGAGGCGGAAACTCCGGGGCGCTTTCAATAGATATCGCGACGGGTGGAATCACTAGCACCCTTTTAGCAAATGATTCTGTGACAAGTGCAAAAATTCTGGACGGTACAATCATCGCAGCCGACATCGCTGACGGCGCAGTCACTAACGTTAAAATCACTTCGTTAAACGTTTCTAAAATTGTGAGTGGTCCTGGCGATTACTTGAGTTATATGCCAGCGGGATCGGCCTGCTCCGACGGTGACGTACTCAAGTGGGACAATGCGAACAATCGTTGGATTTGCGGAACTGACGTCTCGGGCACAGGCGACATCACGTCAGTGAATACCTCAGGTCCTATCGCCGGAGGTTCGGCAACGGGTGCGGTGAATTTATCTTTTAATTACGACACCAATACATTAAATGTGAACGGCTCAAATCAGCTGGAGGTGAAAGCCGGTGGAATTTCTTCGGCTCAGTTGGCTGCAGGAGCTGTGACAGATGTAAAGATTGATACAGTGTCGGTGAATAAAATCACAAGTGCTGTCGGCCAGTACTTTAACTACAGTCCCAATGGTGGGGCCTGTGCGAATGGCGAAGTCCTTAAAAAAACCGCCAATGGCTGGGAGTGCGGTACAGATAATTCGGGAGTTTCAGCGCATTCTGCTTTGAGTGGGTTAAATGCAGACGATCATAGTCAATACGTTATGCTCGCAGGACGGACTGGTGGCCAAAATCTACGTGGTGGAACCGCAGCCAGTAACAATCTCAGTTTAGAATCGACAAGTGATGCCACTAAAGGGTTTGTTCTGATACAACCCAACGGCGGTAATGTGGGTATCGGTACGACCACGCCGAGTTCTCGATTAGATGTTGAGGGAACAATCCAGATTGGTGATGGTGGAGAATCGTGCACGCTGGCCACAAATGCCGGTATGATTAAATACGCCGCCGGAACTTTGCAGTATTGTAATGGGAGCTCTTGGTTGACTCTGGGAGTGAGTGGTTCTGGCTTAACGAGTCTTAACTCCCAAACAGGAAGCACGCAAACCTTTGCCGTTGATGGTTCTGGGTTAGCTCCGCAAATAAACTCTTCGTCGAATGTACACACCTTAAGTATACCATTGGCCAGTGGAGTGGGTGTCACCAGCGGAACGATCTCAAAAACGGACTATGACAATTTTACTGCGAAGTTGAGCTCTGTCGGTGGGAGCGTCTTAAATTCGGGCATGCTGTGGGTAGGAAATGGAAGCAACCAAGCTACAGCGGTGAATGTCAGTGGAGATGCCACTCTTAGCAACACAGGTGCATTGAACATTGCAAATAATGCGATCACAAACGCGAAGATCAATGACGGTGCGGTGACTAGTGCCAAGATTCTCGACGGCACTATAGCGACAATGGATCTCGCCAACAGCGCAGTAACGGATGCGAAGATTGATACAGTGTCGGTGAATAAAATCACGAGTGCCTTAGGCCAGTATTTCACCTATGCTCCGAATGGTGGCGCCTGTGCCACCGGCGAAGTTTTAAAAATGAATGCTTCAAGCCAATGGGTTTGCGGAACTGACACGGGTGGTGTGACGGATCATGGAGCTCTCGGTGGTCTTGGTGATGATGATCACACCCAATATGTGATGCTTACTGGGAGATCTGGTGGACAAAATATTATCGGTGGAACTGCCGCAAGTAATAACCTGACTTTAGAGTCCACAAGTGCTGTGACGAAAGGAAATATTCTTCTTCAACCGAACGGTGGGAATGTAGGTATAGGAACTAGTGCGCCGGCGACAAAGTTAGATGTCGAGGGTGCGATTCAGATTGGCGATGGGGGCGAGACCTGCTCCGTGGCCGCGAATGCCGGTATCGTTAAATATGCTTCGGGCACACTTCAATACTGTAACGGAAGCTCATGGCAGACTCTGGGCGTGAGTGGTGCCGGTCTTACAAGTCTCAATGGTCAAACGGGCAGTACTCAAACATTTGTTATAAATGACTCGGGCACAGCTCCTGCCATTAACTCTGCGTCCAATGCTCACACCATTAGTATTCCTCTGGCCAGTGGTATTGGCGTCACCTCCGGAACGATCTCAAAAGCGGACTATGATGCTTTCTCTGCAAAGCTCAGTGCCGTTGCGGGAAGCACTTTAAATGCGGGTCAAATGTGGTTAGGTAACGGTAGCAACCAGGCGACGGCCGTCACCATGTCCGGGGATGCAACTCTCTCTAACTCCGGTGTTCTTACTCTGGCTAACAGCACCATTACAAGCGCAAAAATTGCTGACGGTTCCGTGGGCTTAAATGATTTGGCCACAGATTCTGTCAATTCCGCAAAAGTCGTCGATGGTTCAATCGCGCTCGCCGACTTAGCTGGAAATTCAGTGGATTCAGGTAAGATTGTTGACGGTACGGTAGCGACAGTAGATCTAGCTAATAGTGCCGTGACGGATGCGAAAATTGATACAGTGTCTGTGAATAAAATCTCTAGTGCCTTAGGTCAGTATTTTACTTACAACCCTAACGGTGGCGCTTGTGCCATTGGTGAAGTCTTAAAAAGAACGGTCAACGGTTGGGAGTGTGGCACCGATGCTGGTGGAGTCACCGATCATGGCCTACTTGGCGGTCTCGGTGACGATGATCACACACAATATGTCATGCTTGCGGGACGTTCCGGTGGACAGAATCTCCGCGGTGGTACGGCTGCAAGTAATAATCTCACATTAGAATCGACGAGTAATATCACCAAAGGGTTCGTTCTCTTGCAGCCGAATGGGGGTTATGTCGGAGTTGGTACAACTAACCCCGAGTATACACTCGACGTTATCGGCTCTGCAGGGATTGGTAATCGATTGAGAATGGATCGAGACGGAGCAGGTTTTTCTTGGATCGGCGTGCGCGGTCCTGCTGGCGAAGCGGGAAGTAACGCGCTGGGGATCTATTCGAATTCAACCACGGGCGTCGTCGAGAACATTGCATTTCAAACAAATGTTTTGACCCGAATGACCATTGATAGCTCTGGAAACGTTGGAATAGGAACAACAACTCCTCAAGCGAAGCTTGATGTGACGGGCACGATTCGCGCCACAGAGATTTGCGACGAAGCCGGTTCAAACTGTAAAGATATTTCCAGTGGCTGGGGAGCCGGTGGAGATATCGACGGAATTACCACCGCGGCAGGATCAGCATTAACAGGTGGAACTGCCAGCGGCACAGCGACATTGGCTGTGCAAACGGATGCAACGACAATCGAAGTGAATGGATCGAATCAACTTCAGGTGAAAGACTTAGGGATTGGTTCCGCGAAATTAGCGGCAAACGCTGTGACCACTACAAAAATTTTAGATGCAAATGTGACAACAGCAAAGATCGCCGATGGGAACGTGACGAGCGTTAAATTGGCGGCCGATTCTGTGACATCTGCGAAGATTCTCGACGGAACTATTGCCGCAGGAGATTTGGCTTCGGATGCGGTAACAAGTGCCAAGATCCTTGACGGCACGGTAGCGACAGCGGATATCGCCAATAGTGCCGTGACGGATGCAAAAATTGATACAGTGTCTGTGAATAAAATCTCTAGTGCCTTAGGTCAGTATTTTACTTACAACCCGAACGGTGGCGCTTGTGCTATTGGTGAAGTCCTAAAAAGAACGGTCAACGGCTGGGAATGCGGTACCGATGCCGGCGGGGTCACCGATCATGGCCTACTTGGCGGTCTCGGTGACGATGATCACACACAATATGTCATGCTTGCGGGACGTTCCGGTGGACAAAATCTTCGCGGAGGAACTGCCGCGAGTAATAACTTAACGTTAGAGTCTACTAGTAACACAACCAAAGGACATGTCATCGTGCAGCCCAACGGTGGCAATGTAGGTATTGGCACCACAAATCCCAGTCGGAAGCTCCAGGTGACGGGGTCCACGGGTGATACCCGCTTACAGATTAATGATTCGGGAGTCGGCAGTATTGCGGCCCTAGAAATGTTGAACGATACCCGAGGTTGGCAAATTGCAGCTCGCGGTGATTTATCAAACTCATTTGCGGTGAGAGACTTAACTGCTGCCTCATACCGAATGGTTATTGATACTTCAGGTAACGTCGGAATCGGTACCGCTGCACCTTTAAGTAAGTTAGATGTCGAAGGCACCATTCAGATTGGCGATGGGGGCGAAACGTGCTCTGTGGCCGCGAATGCGGGTATGGTGAAGTATGCCTCCGGATCGCTCCAGTATTGTAATGGAAGTTCATGGCAGACTCTTGGGGTGAGCGGAGCTGGACTAACCAGTCTCAATGCTCAGACGGGGAGCACACAAACGTTTGCGGTGAATGCTTCGGGTTTAGCTCCCGCAATCAATTCTTCGTCGAATGTACACACACTCAGTATTCCTCTGGCTAGTGGAGCTGGCGTCACAAGCGGAACAATTTCAAAAATAGATTACGATAGTTTCGTGGCAAAACTCAGTGCCGTGGCGGGGAGCACGTTAAATTCAGGTATGCTTTGGGTAGGAAATGGAAGTAACCAAGCAACAGCCGTCAGCATAAGCGGAGATGCCACTTTAAGTAACGCCGGAGCGCTTACGCTTGCCAATAATTCAATTTCAACGGTGAAAATCAATGATGGTGCGGTCACTTCGGCAAAGATTCTTGATGGAACAGTAGCGACAGCGGATCTCGCCAATAGCGCTGTGACGGATGCAAAGATTGATACCGTGTCTGTGAACAAAATCACCAGTGCCTTAGGTCAGTACTTTACATACAACCCGAACGGTGGCGCTTGTGCCATCGGTGAAGTTTTAAAAAGAACAGTCAATGGCTGGGAATGCGGCACCGATACCGGTGGAGTCACGGATCATGGTTTGCTCGGTGGACTCAGTGATGATGATCACACCCAATACGTTATGCTTGCGGGACGTTCCGGTGGACAGAATCTTCGCGGTGGTACGGCTGCAAATAATAACCTGACTTTAGAATCTACTAGTAATGCCACTAAGGGGTATGTATTGCTTCAGCCTGGCGGTGGAAATGTTGGGATAGGGACCGCCACACCTGCGAGTACATTGGAAGTCGCTGGTACAATCACTGTACCAAGTTCAGCCGGCTACATGATTAAACAGAATGGAATTAATACCGGCCTATACTCTGAGGCGAATGGTGACTTAAGTTTGTTTAGAACTGGTAATCGAGGTCTTACGGTGTCCACCTCAGGTAATCTTGGGGTAGGTACGACGAATCCTCAGGCGAAGCTAGATGTGGTGGGAACTATCCGTGCCAATGAAGTTTGCGATGAAACGGGCTCAAATTGTAAAGATATTTCGAGTGGCTGGGGTGCGGGTGGAGACATCGATGGCATTACCACAGCAGCAGGGTCTGCGTTAACTGGGGGCACGGCCAGTGGAACTGCAACGTTGGCGGTTCAGACCGACGCCGCGACGATTGAAGTGAATGGATCCAATCAACTTCAAGTTAAAGATTTAGGTGTGGGCGCAGCCAAATTGGCCGCGAATGCGGTAACTACAGCAAAGATATTGGATGCTAACGTGACGACGGCTAAGATTGCTGATGC
>JAIEOS010000024.1 GCA_019750295.1 Bdellovibrionales bacterium
GCCGGATCGATCGCACTCGCATACTTACCTCCGAGATCCATATTTATCGTCTGGGTCACTCGAGCGACGGTCGTGATGTCGGGATTGTGTAAAGTTAAGCGATACATTTTACGGTTCGTAAAATTCTCCTGGATAATATCTTTCTCAATCAAAGCGCCGCTGGTCACTACACCCACTGTAGAGTGGCCGCCTTTACCTTTGCTTACGGAGACAGCTCCCTGAGCCACGGCATAAACTGTTTGGTCCGCGGCTTTTAAAGGAGACTGAACAAGAATTCCCCCTTCGAGGCTAGAGCTATCACCGATCGAACTGACTGTGATATCCATACGATTCCCCGCGCGAGCAAACGCTGGCAACGTCGCGGTAATCAGTACTGCGGCCACGTTCTTTTTTGCGACCTGCTCATCATCAACTTTTATGCCCAACTTCTCGAGCATGCGCTTCATACTTTTATTTGTAAATTCGGACTTGCTGTCCCCCGTACCCTTAAGACCGACGATAAGGCCGTAGCCAACAAGTTGATTGTCTCGAACGCCACGAACGTTCGCCATATCTTTCAGACGAACGGCGTGAGCCATGGGAGTCAGCAATAGCGCCACTGCAAAGGTGATTAAAAATTGAATCATTACAGCTCCTCGGTTTTCTTTTCGCTGACGATATCAAATGTCGGATCCATCAGAGATTCAGCGCTAATACCTTTTTCATCAAAGTCGTCGGGTTTAACCATTCCAGCTACCACTAACTGATACTCCCGCTTTCCGATCATGAATGGTTTTGTTCCTCGAACTCGATAGCTCCCGTCTTTAAGGATATCGGTAATTCGCGTTGGCACGGAGCGGATCGGAAAGTCCTTCGCTTTTTGTAATGCTTGTACTTCTTCTTGCTCATCGGAGATCGTACGAAGGGCCTTCGCTTGCTGAGATTTCTGCTCGGCAATTTGCGCTTCGGTCAGTCCATTCTCTTCAGGAACGACTTCGTCGGTATCGGCTACCGATGCGGGTGCGCGATTCTGAACCCCTTTTTGAGACTTCGGATCAAAAATAGGCTCTGGCTTTTTCTCGAACTTTTTAAGTTCGTCTTGCTTGGCTCGGATCTCCTGGCTTTGATCATTAAGAATTTGTGCCAAAAGTTTTGCGATGGTCGATACCTTCATTTGAACTTGCTCTTTAGGATATCCGTCAATATTGACGTTGAGCAAATCCCCCAAAAGCCTTTGATTATTGTTCGCAAAAAGAAATGAGGATTGTCCACGGCTCACCCAAAGTGATCCAGAGCCCTCGCCCAACATCGAATCGTCTTCTAAATTCTTTTTTGTCATACGATGAGGCTCGTCCGTCTTTGGAGGCTCGGTGATCGCTGTCGTCGACATTTCCTGTCTTTCGAACAAAGAGCAGTTCACTAAAAAGAGGCATGATAAGAGAAATAAATATTTTCTCATTGAATTCTCACTTTCCCGGGACCAATCACTTCTGCGGTTACATTTTTATTTGTTTTAGAAAGACGCACCGGAATAAAATCACCCATCTTGGCATCTTTCGTCGGAGTCCCCGTTGTCTCTACGGAGATCGCGCCTTTTACGATTTCGACTTTAATTGTACGACCGGCTCGAATGATATGGCGTTCGCGAAGGTCATCGATGTAAACAATCTGGCCCTTGG
>JAIEOS010000025.1 GCA_019750295.1 Bdellovibrionales bacterium
TACATGGCCACTGCCGTTTTGATATTACTTTCGAGAATATCCACCTCGTAACTGGCACGGTACTGGTAATTTGTCGATCCCAGCGCGGGAGCAAACTCGGCGTAGTGTTCCGGGTTACGATCGTCGTTGGCTAAAATCCAACGTTTTGGTGTCTCATCAGTGCGAGAAAATTCGGTCACTGCAATTCCTGAAGATGGCGGAGATAGTACGTATATCTGTGGAGATGCTTTTTTATAATAAACCTTAAGCGTGTCGGAATCATGGGCCTCGTCGGTGGAATCGTGAGGCGTGTGATTTTCGGTCTTCCACAGCATACTGCTATAGGCGACTAGAGCTGTATGAGGTGATTTTTCCCAATCAAAATTTTCGCGCGTGTACCAGTAACCGTCGGCGGTGACACTGGCCTCGGAACCCTCGTTAAGGTCCATCAAAATCGCGCTACAGAAAAGTTCGCTTTCGACCAAGAGGAGCGCGCGCGCTGTTTTCGCGCTGAGAGCCGAAGCATAAATCTGTCGTATTTCCGGGAAATCTTCCCCGGCGGAGTTTCCCGGAAGGTGTGTACCAGAGATTCGATGAGCCGCCACTCGCAAAGACGCTCCGGTGATCGCCGGAGGATATCCTGCAAATCGAATGTATCCACTCGAACGAAAGTCGAAAAGTTGTGGAAAGTCTCCGGTCGGCGACTTGTGGCCAATGATGAGTTCAGTGAGAACTCGGCCGGCGGGCGGAAGTGTTGATGTATCGATGGGAGGTTGAATGGCGGGGGAGGAATAATCCGGCTTGGCATCGGCCCACGTTTTTTTGTTGTACGTGAGGCCGCCGTCAGCGGAGATAAAAATATCCATAGGCAGTGTATTGAGAGCTGCCCGCGGCTTTGCGATAAAATAAAAATCGTGTTGGTCTAAAAAGCTTTGAGTGCGAATGCTTAACTCCTCCAAGTAGACCAGTCCTATAGCTTCGGGTCCTCCCTGAGTGGGAGGATCCAGTTGAGGAATCGTGGGGGGAGATACTTTCACGTAGGGCTTTTGACAGCGTGCAAAGGCTTCTCTTCGCAATTTTCCGAGATTCATCGAGGAGGCCGCAAAGACCATCGATGTTTGAGTAAAGGCGAAGACGAAAAAAAAGATTTTGTACATACTCAATGGAATTAATAATATTAATGTTTCTGAGGCAACCCATGGGTTTTTGTTTGCAAGATTTGCAATTTTTAACCCAAAGTTAAATGGGAATAAATGATTTACAGAGGTTATATATTTCAGTATTCGTATTTGATGACTATTTTACGCAGATCTCGCTTTAAGCCGTTTGTAGGATTCGCCATCGTCATTTTCGTCATTGCATTTATTGCGTGGCAATTTCTCTCTGTCGGTCGGGGTCCAGATGCTCCAGTCGATTCAGGAAAGCTCATCGCAGAGCCGCCAGCGTCGTCCCCTATCCAGTAAATTTAAAAACAGATCTCAGCTTAAAGGTGCTTTATGCTTTGGAAGAATCAGCGCGAAAGTAATAATGTGATTGATCAACGTCGTACGGGAGTAAAAACCCTCGGCGGAGGTGGTCTGCTCCTCGGCGCTCTTCTTATATATCTGTTAGGTGGGAATCCGCTCGAATTTGTTGCTCAGAATATGGATTCGGTCACGACGTCGGCCCCAGTCTCTGAAAGTCGAGAGGATGAGCAAAAGACTTTCGTTTCCGTTGTTCTCGCGAGTACCGAGGATGTGTGGAACCCCATTTTCGAGAAAAAATCTCGCGCGTATCGAGAACCGCAGCTCGTACTGTTTCGGGGAGTTGTGGATTCAGCCTGTGGGCGAGCTCGTCAGAGCACCGGTCCCTTCTACTGCCCTGGTGACGAAAAACTCTATATGGATCTTAGTTTTCTTGACGAGCTGTCAGAAACTCTCGGAGCTACGGGGGACTTTGCTGGCGCTTACGTCGTCGCCCATGAGGTCGGCCATCATATTCAGCAGATCTTGGGATTACTCAAAGGTGGGAGCGGCGTGGATACAGAACTCCAAGCGGATTGCCTGGCTGGGGTATGGTCTCAACAGGCCGAGGAGACCAAAGGACTTCTCGAAGAGGGCGATATTGACGAGGCATTGGGCGCCGCTGCCGCCGTGGGAGACGATCGCTTACAAAAGATGAATCAAGGTTATGTCGTTCCTGATTCGTTTACCCACGGATCCTCTGCGCAAAGAGTTGCTGCATTTAAAAGGGGTTACGCCGGTGGCGAGCTCGAGTCTTGCGTAAAATAGATCTATAAAAACTAACGGCGTTTTTTTCGTTTTTGCTCTCTAAAATTTTCTTCGTCTTGAATAAGATCCTGGATGCTTTTATTTACGTCTGGCGGAGGCTCAACGATCATCTGATAATCACTCTTACTGATTTTAAAAACTTCAATTTTTTTGTGAATGAGTTTTTGAATGTCTTCCAGCTGCGGCTTTTCTTCGCTGCTGCAGAAGGAGACTGCAATTCCTTTATTAAATCCGCGCCCGGTCCGGCCGATGCGGTGAACATAATTTTCAGGATTATCGGGGAGATCGTAGTTGATCACATGTGTAACGTCGGCGACGTCAATTCCGCGAGCGCTCACATCTGTAGCGATAAGAATTTTATTCTCGCCATTTCGAAAGGCTTTCATCACCACTTCACGATCGGTTTGATCTTTCTCGCCATGAATCGTCTGAGTCGCAATATGGACTCGAGCCATAGCCTTAGCGACACGCTCGGCGCGGACCCGTGTCCGCACGAAAATGATGAATTTACCCTCTGGATTTTGTTTGATGTATTCTGCAAGGAAGAATCGCTTATCGTCCATTTCAACAAAAATCACTGAATGACTGATGTTTTTAGAGACGGGATCCTCTGGCGAAATTTGGATCCGTATGGCATTGCTGCGAACCTGTGAGTAGGCTAAGCGCTTAATTTGAGGGTTAATAGTCGCGGAGAAAAATAACGTTTGATGCCCGCGAGTAAGTTCTTTTTTAACCCCTTCGACATCGTCGATAAAACCGAGATCAAGCATGCGATCCGCCTCATCAAGAACTAAAGTTTCTACATGATCTAGATTGAGAAAACCTTTACGAATGAGGTCAAACATACGACCAGGTGTCGCGATGAGGACGTCAATTCCCTCCTGAAGTTTCTTGATTTGAGGGTCTTCATCAACGCCACCAAACATTGCGAATGATTTAACCTTGGTGTGTTTGGAAAGCGCAGTAAAAACTTCGCCGATTTGCTGGGCCAACTCGCGCGTCGGCACCATGACTAAGCATTTAATGCCGCGAACGTGTTTGCTTCCTTTTCGACTGTGGATTCCATGGATCACCGGAATCGCGAAGGCGGCGGTTTTTCCCGTTCCTGTTTGGGCAATCGCGAGAACGTCTTCCCCCCGGAGGATCGAGGGAATGGCTTTGTATTGGATGTCGGTGGTGCGAAAAAAACCCAGGGCTGTTAGATTTCGCAGCAAATCTTGAGAGAGGTGAAACTTATCAAACTTCATAGGTGAAACCTTTACCACGCTCTTGGGGAAGGGGGGAATTGAAATCTAAGAATTATAATCTCTCCATGTCTCTTTTCGCCGGGTTTGCGAAGGCGGATAAGCCAGAGCTCGACAATAACAGTGTAGAAGTTGCACTGGGCACTGGGAGCGGCGCCAGTGAGAAACCCTTGGTATCGAGTTCCACCCAAATTCAAATTGAGCGTTTATCATTCAGACAGAAATTCACCACAGAGTTTTCGATCTGCGTGCGATAAAAAACGCATCGCATATATTGTTTACATATATATTTGTTATAGATATATTGATTACAGATAGGTTGGGTCATGGAAAAGAAACGAAAGCATGCGGAATTTCTGATTTTGATGGCGCTCACTGATGGGCCCAAACATGGTTACGAAGTTTCCAAATTTATCGAATCCCGATCTAAAGGCGTATTTAAGATGCCTTTTGGCACCGTCTATCCGATTTTACATAGGCTCGAAAAATTAAATTACGTCACCGTCGAAACTAAAATGGCCGATTCTGCTCGCCCTAAAAAAGTCTACAAATTAACAAAGGCAGGTAAGCAGCAGGCGAGTTCCGACGTCGCAGATTTTCAATTGTTCTATAAGGCAACCAGTCGTTTGGTTCCCTAACAAAAGGAGGCGAGAACAAATACACGTAGAATATTGAGTTGATCTAATTACAGGAACACCAATGGAGGGGTTTCTTATTTCTAAACAAGGAGGTTTTTTTGTTACATTTTATAAACAGAAGCGAAACACCTGCTTTTTCCAAGTTCTTTTTGGGAAGCGTTTTGCTGATTCGAGATAAAGTTTTGTTCTACAACACTAAAAGTACCAAGAGGTGCTCGCCTCATCGTCTTTCAAGATTGCGACTTCACGGCAGAGCTCGACGTTTAATTGTTCATTGTCCATCGCCCGTCCCCAAACTCGCAGGTCAATGAAACAATATCTCGGGGGCCACATTGGCCCTCGAGGAAAAACTAGAGGGTTTTGGCCTCAAAAGTAAATGTACAATGAGGCCTTTCGATGCTTATATAGCGGTTGAAGTTTTATTATTCTTTAAAAAGGAGAACCCTATGAAGTTGATTTTGATTTTTAGTTTGTTCCTCGGCTCTTTAAGTTGGGCTGCCGATTCTAAAAAGCCAGTGGCCGGCGCGGAGCTAAAACAGAATGATTTAGCTCCGACGTTTACGGCGAAAACTCACGAGGGAAAAGATTTCGATCTTTCGTCTCGAAAAGGTCAGTGGACTGTGCTTTATTTTTATCCGAAAGCCGATACCCCCGGGTGCACGCAACAAGCTTGCGCGTTTCGTGATAGCATAAATGTAATTCGTGATCAGGGAGCTGATGTTTTTGGCGTTAGTATAAATTCCGTGGCTGACCAAGCCGCATTTCATAAGAAACATCACCTGAATTTTACATTAATTGCTGACGACAAGGGCGAGATCGCCAATCTTTATGGGACACGGATCCCGGTGATCAGTATGTCCAAGCGTTGGACATTTATTATCGATCCCAACCTAAAAATTCGTGCTGTCGAAAAAGACGTGGACCCTGCGAAAGATGCAGAAAAAGTATCGACTCAAATTAAAAAATTAAAAGAGACAACAAAGATCTAGGGGTTGGTTTTTCCATGGCGGCATAGGCAAACCGCCCTGGGAATCATGCTTCGCAAACAGTCATTGGTCATTAGGGAGCTTTTTTCTCGGCTTTGATCTTTTCGGCCGCTTGGGCTCCCACTTGTTCTACAGGTATGTTGTTCTTTTTCGCGATATCTTCATAAAATGATTTTCGCTTTTTATTGATGTCTTCGACCAGAGCTTTAGCGGCATCATTGTTGGCCTGTAAAAAACCATTGGGAAGTTCCGTCACTGATTTATTGGCTCTGGCCGTATCTAGATCCATTGCCAAACTGGGGGCAGTCAATATCACTGTAAGAATAAAAAGAATTAAAACTTGAATTGTCTTCACGATTCACTCCTGTTGATTAAAAAATACCTTCGTTTTTCTTCATGACATCTTCGAGTTGCTTGTCTACTTTGACGGAAATTTGATGATCAATCTTAACATTGAGATTAATCTCCAAAGGCTTATCCGGTGCTTGTAAAGCTACAGTAGGTGCGCAAGCCAAAAAAGCCCAACACAATGATAGAATTATCGCTTTGAGTTTCATGGGGCCTCCGAGCCTTCTAACTTTTCTTTTAACTTATTCGGCAAATCATATGTTAGCATCATTGACTGAACGGCGGCTAATATATTCTGTTCTAACTTTATATTTAGCTTAAGCGGCTTGCCTCGAACATACTGTGGATTACGGCCCAACGTATTGAGTATCATAATACTGTCATAATTTTTATCGCTTTCAATTTGCAAGCTCAAAGTTTCGAAAGCAAAGTCGTAAAGGTACCCTTGCAAAATATCCATTGGATTATCCGTAGATTGAATCGTTATCTTCGGTCGATTTCCGGGGGGTCGATAGCGAATCCAACCCGGGCCTTCGCCTTGAAGTTGCCCTTGAATGGTCGGAATTTTATCTTTATACCGCAGGTTCACATGTCCAAAAAGTCGAC